>JBGCDE010000038.1:0-12736 GCA_045105115.1 Pseudomonadales bacterium
AGCTGCCCCTGGTTATGAACAGCAACGCATTGATCAATAAATGCCTGTGCCACGTCGAGCTCAGAGCGTAACTCGGCGAGTTTGAATTGTGTATTCTGGAATGCAGCTAGCGGTTTACCGAACGCTTTTCGCTCCATAACAAATTCACGTGTCAGATCAAAGCTGAGGTGCGCTGAGGTTAAATACCCCACGGCACCCAGCAAACGTTCTTCGGCGAGGCCATCCATTAGGTAGTAGAAGCCTTTGCCAGGCTCGCCCAAAACATTCTCCTTGGGTATTTTTACGTCATTGAATGACAGCTCAGCAGTGTCTTGTGCCTTCAAGCCCATTTTTTTGAGATTGCGGCCGCGCTCAAACCCTTCCATGCCGCGCTCAACTATGAATAGCGTCATTTCATGCGGGTTTTCATCCGGGTTGTTCTTCGCCGCAACAATAATGACGTCGGCATTGATGCCGTTTGATATGTAGGTTTTGGCGCCATTGAGTACCCAGTGATCGTCTTTTTCCACCGCGGTACTGCGCATGCCGGCCAGATCTGAACCTGCATCAGGCTCTGTCATTGCAATCGCCAATACATGCTCGCCGCTCACGCATTTTGGCAGGAACCGCTGCATTTGTTCTTCGTTGCCGAATCGCGACAGATACGGACCAACCAGTCTGCTGTGCAAGGTATTAAACCAGTCTGCAGCCCGCGCATAATTGGTTTCTTCAATAATGATTTGCTCGAAGCGAAAGTCGTTGTCGCCCAGGCCTCCATATTTTTCGTCCGGCCAGATCATCAGGTAGCCTTGATCACCGGCTTTCTTGAACGCAGAGCGGTCAACAATGCCTGCCTCGCGCCATTGCTCCATATGCGGCACAATCTCAGCCGCTAGAAACTTGCGGTATGCGTCGCGGAACATGGTTTGTTCTTCGGTGAATACTCTCATTAATAATCCTTGGTACACGTCACTGTGCGTGACATATTAATAGCTAAGTTCCAAACTACAAGTTATAGCAACAATTAACGGCTGAAAGGGTGCATGACTAGAATACTGGCGATGTCAGATTTGCATGTTGATTTCAAAGACAATATGCGGCACATGTTGTCTTTGTCAGACTCAGATTATAAAGATGACTGCCTGATTGTTGCCGGTGATGCCTGTGATGATATTACTAAGCTGGAGCAACTGCTGAGTAGTCTCACCTCCAAGTTTTCCCACGTTTCGTTTGTACCAGGTAATCATGAGTTGTGGGTGCGAAGAAGTGAGTTTGCTGATTCGCTTGAGAAGTTTAATAAGATCATGGCTCTATGCGATGACATGGGAGTTCACAGCCGACCATTTAAAGTCGGTAGCAGCGCGAGTCAGGTCACTGTAGTCCCCTTGTTTTCCTGGTACCGAACCGATGACAGCGACCCACACAGTTTGAAGATCACGAAAGTGGGGGAAGACTGGGAGAATTCGCCCTGGGCTGATAAGTACTATTGCAAGTGGTCTGCTGAGTGGCAGGCGGACCCAGCACTTGCAGCAAACTATTTTGCGAAGCTGAATGTTGCTAATATTCGGCAATACGATACGCCGGTTATTAGCGTCAGCCATTTTCTGCCCAGACGTGAACTTATATTCAATGAGCAGCAGCACGTTGATCGTTTCTGCCGTAATAATGCGGTAATACCGGCGTTTGATTCAGACCCCGCGCCCAGCTTTAATTTCAGTCGGGTCGCCGGCTGCAGCTTGATCGATCAACAGATTCGTAGCCTGGGTTCAACGATGCACGTGTACGGGCATCAACATCGAAATCGGAATAGAATCATAGATGGCGTGCACTATGTATCGCATTGCCTGGGCTATGCCAGAGAGCGGTCTATTCTTGGCCACAACTCTGAGCCACGAGTCATTTGGCAAGACGGTGACTTTATTCAGCCGGACCAGCCAGCGTAACTTTTTTACCGGGGAGAAACAAAGAAATGGGTGAATCAGCAACTCAGCAATATCCGAATCTACTGCTTGAGAAAAAAGGCAGCGTGGATTGGTTGACACTAAACAGGCCCGATTCGCTGAACGCCTTGAATCCCGGTTTAACGCGAGATTTGAGTCATTACTTTACGAGCTTGCGTCGAGACAAAAGTGTGCGTGTTGTGATTTTGAAAGCGGCCGGTCGAGCGTTTTGCGCAGGTGCTGATTTGTCTGACTTTTCCGATAGCGAACCATCGATTGGTACTTTCTACGATGGGCAGACAGATATTGCCGACATTATGAAAGCGATGCGACGCTGTCCGCAGCCTATCATTAGTTTGCTGAATGGCGCAGTTTGTGGTGGCGGTTTTACCCTGGCCTTGTCTTCTGATATTCGCATTGCCACGCCCGATTGCAAAATGAATGCAGCATTTATCAAGATTGGGCTGACGGGTTGTGACATGGGGTCGAGCTATCTTTTGCCTCGCCTGGTTGGAACATCAGTTGCCTCCGAACTTTTGCTTACTGGTCGCTTTATTCATGCGGAGCGTGCCCTGGCTGTCAATCTTGTGTCAGAAGTGGTGGATCGCGACAAAATTGAACAAGCGGCTCAGGTTTATGTGGATGAAATGCTCGCAACCACACCGATGGGTTTGCGAATGACCAAGGAATGCCTGAACTACAGTGTGGATGCGCCCAGCATGGATGCGGCTATGGCAATGGAAGATCGCCATCAAGTGCTGCTTACGCAAACTGAAGATCATGTGGAAGCAGTGAGTGCCTTTTTTGAGAAGCGTGCGCCAAGCTACAAGGATAGGTAGCGATGACTGCGTCATTGAGCCAGCTTCATGTAGTGATTGTCGGTGCGGGTATTGCCGGCAGTACCGCAGCACTGGCTTTACGCCAGCGCGGGGCGAGAGTCACTTTGCTGGAGCGAGCGGAACAAGCCATTGACGCAGGTGCTGGTCTGCAGCTTCCATCCTGCGCAACCCGGGTGCTAAGGGCTCTGGGTTTGGGCGAACAGATTGCAGGTATTGCGTCAGTACCAGCGCAGTTGAATTTTCGCGAAGCTGTTTCCGGTCGAATAGTCATCAATGGCGCTCCAGACAATGACAAGAATGACTGCCCGCATTATCAGGCACATCGTGCTGATGTGCATTTGATGCTGCTGGACGCTGCAATAGAGCAGGGCGCGGAAATGCTTTGGGGTGCATCAGTCGTTGATGTATTGCAAGAGAATAAAACAGTAAGCGTTGGTTTGGAGGACGGTCGTGAATTGCAGGCTGATCTTGTGATCGGCGCCGATGGTATTCGCTCAACCGTAAGGCAACATCTATTTGGCGACCAGCAGGCTGAATTTACTGGCAATATCGCCTACCGGGCGATGATAGATGCTTCATTGCTGTCACGACCCGTGAGCGCTGGCGTATTTCTAGGCCAGGATGCCCATTTTGTTGTTTACCCCTTGCGTGATGGGCGCTGTGTGAACGTTGTTGCGCAATGTCGCAGCGCTGACTGGCATGAAGAATCGTGGACGGTGCCCGGAGATGTGGCCAAGGTACGACAAATTTATTCGGGTTGGCATGCCGATGTTGAATTGCTACTCGCAGCGATGCAGGAAACCTATCAATGGGGACTGTTTACCAGGCCCGCGATGCCGCGCTGGTCGGAGGGAAGAATTGGTTTAATTGGTGATGCCTGCCATCCCAGTTTGCCAAATCTTGGTGCAGGTGCGGCCATGGCGATGGAAGATGCTTATATACTGGCGGATCTTTTACAGCGTTATCCGGACAGCCCAGAGCAGGCGCTGGATGCATTATATGATCTACGGATTGAACGCTGTTCCCGTGTGCAGCAAACGTCGCGACGCAATTCAGAGCTTTTTCACATCAGTAACCCACTACAACGCTGGCTAA
This sequence comes from Pseudomonadales bacterium, assembly GCA_045105115.1. Taxonomy (GTDB): domain Bacteria; phylum Pseudomonadota; class Gammaproteobacteria; order Pseudomonadales; family JAUIET01; genus JAUIET01. The sequence goes on from JBGCDE010000038.1 coordinate 3,854, forward strand.
CGTACCGTGCTCTTTCACTATTGACGCGAAGCCTGCCGCAGGCAATACCCCGACAATTGCGCTGGCTTCAGGAATACGATGCCAGCAAGATTGTTGCGGCTATGTGAGCGAGTGCTGCCAACTGTCGTCAAGCGCTTCATTGATGTATTTAACGACTAAGTCTGGTGAGCGCATCGGAATAAAGTGGTCCGACTCTGGCAGATACACGTCTCTCGCTATCGGTATGGCCTGGGCAAGCTCCGGCCAGGTAGGAGAGGCGCTGAAGTTCATTTCCGGTGCATCGCCCGGTGGCGCTCTAAGAACTGAGGTTGGCGCGTTGATATCACCCAGCTTGCCAAGAATGTCGACATGCTTAACGCTGTTCATGTAGAACGACGCTTCATTAATAGGATTGCACGCCAGCTGTCGCAAGCCTTCTTCGTCAGCGGGTACCAGCGCATAGTCACAATAATCGCGCAACACTTCGCGCTTCCAATACTTGAAGGGTTCTCGATCGGCGAAGCGATCAAACATTTCATCAGCGTCGCGCCAGTTGTTTTTTCTTCGTGCCACCGGGTGGTCGGCGGCTGACAAGCCCGCTGTATTGCTTCGGGATTTTTCAACCCGCTCAGCAGACATTATCACAGGGTCTAACAAAACCAGTTGTTTAAAATGATCCGGAAGCGCGGCTGCGGCTCGGCTTATCAAATGGCCGCCGATCGAGTGGCCGACACCAATTATGTTGCGGAGGTTGAGCTTCTCAATCAATGTGCAGATGTCATCCGCGAACAGCGACCAGTCCACCTCACCATTGCTTGAGCTTCTGCCGTGAAAATGAATGTCAATTGCGTACACGTGCTGCTCTGGTAAGTGCAACACTACTTCGTTCCAGCAGCGGCTGTGAAAGCCGGTAGCGTGCAACAGCACGATAGGGTCTCCACTTCCCGGCCATTCATAGACACACAACTCAACATCGCCAATATCGACGACGTATTCAATCGGTTCTCTCATTGGTTTTCTATTGCATCTGGCTGCTGGCGCGCAATGCGCGGCCCAGCTTCTTTTGACCGAGCGCGGCAGAAAACTGCTGATCCTGCCAAACGGTTTCGCCTTTAATGAGCACGCGGGACACAACGCCGTCCGACCGGTTAACCATTTGCTCGTGGTCGAACAGTTCGCGATAAATTACTTCGCGATTTTCGTTTGAATCGTATTGAGCTAACTGCTGCGGATCAACAATAGTGATATCAGCCTGAGCACCTATGTCCAAGCGACCTACATCGAGACCAAAGAATTCTGCGGGTTCGCGCGTGAGGCGATGGATAACCTTGGCGACGCTTTCTTCTCCATCTTCTTGCCCAAGCTTCAGAGCCATCAGATTGACATCGAAAAAAGCCATATTGGTTATGTGTGCGCCAGAATCTGAAAACCCAGGCATGGCTTGTTCATGCATCATCAGCTCCTTCACCACGGATTTAGTGACATTGCCCACATCAACCCAATAGCGGAAGTTCCGATCGTGCTCGCGTAATAGGTGCAGCATGAAATTCGCATCATCCAGTATCGGTGATGGGAATTTCTCAAAAGATTCTCGTTCCTCATCGTTACGCGCTGCATCAGCTTGCCCGGCTTGGAAACGTTCAAGCCGATCAAAAATAGACTGCATGTTTTCGCCATTCCAGATTTCCACCGGAGCCCGATCGAAGACCATTCTGACCAGGTCACGGATCACCAAGCTGTCTGGCATACCGATCTTGCTTTTGAAGTGCGCAAGGTTTCTGCCCTGGCGCCCGTGGTGCCAGTCTTTTCTAAACAGCGCCACAAACTCCGGGTCGTTTAACAGAGCTTTGCGGCCTTCAACGTCATCATATTCCTTCGCGATAAGTTGGCACGTTGAATCCAATTCTTCGTACAGTGGGCTGACAATGCCGTCTGACCAGACTCGAAAGTTAGTGGCCAGAGACTGGAAATGCATATTGCCTTTGAACAAATTGCTGTTCATTAATTTGGCAAAGCCCAAGAAACCTTTGCTGGCCTTGGGCATCAACACAAATTCCATAACCGATAGTGCAGATGTCTTCAGTGTTTTTCCAAACAAGCGGCCACTGGTCAGAGCAAAGTACCCAAATGCTTTAGCGCGGTTTTCAATGATGGGTGTGGTTTGCCAAACCCGGTTCTTATCACGTACCACTTGCAGCAAGCGCTTAAGTTCGCCGAACTTGGCAAACTGTGTGGGTATGCGCTGGTCGGTATACGGTTCACTGGCTAGGAAATGAAATGGCAAGCCATCAGTGCTCATACCAACATAACCTTGATCCATGGCATCCGACAGCAAGGCTGACATTTGCTCCAGTTCGGCTTCTGTTGGGTCGCGGGTAACACTGTCTTTCAAACCCATGACTTCTATGCGGAGCATGGAGTGCGGCAATAAGGCGGCGATATTAGGCCCTAGTGGTACATCGTCGAAATGATCCAGGTATTCGCCGGGTGAGTTCCATGTAACGGCTTCCACACATTTTCTTAGCACTGGCTTGGGTATGTTCTCTACGCGTGTGAAGCAGTCAACGATAGGATTCTGATCGCCGTCAATTTGTTGGCCAAAGCTGGTGCCCAAACTGCAGTTGCCAACCAGAACGGTGGTGGTTCCATGCCGAACTACTTCAGTCAGTCTTGGGTCCAAGTCTACTTCGAGATCCAGATGGGTATGTATATCCAATAGCCCTGGCATAAGCCACTGGCCTTCAGCATTAACGACCTCTGTCGCCATTTGCGGTGCAAGCACTGAACCTTTAGCCACAATTGCACCATCGCTTATGGCTATGTCCAATTGCTGCGGTGGTTCACCACTGCCGTCAAACACCAGCGCACCCTGAATAAGGGTATCCCACACTTTCTCACTTGCTGACATTTATAAAGTCCTGTTTAGCTACTTGGCAATGTGCCAGTTTACCGTATTCTAGGTCTTGAAATGTGAAACTACCGTCGCTATAGCCTTGTATTGCTATCACGTCAGGTTTATTGCTCCATGCTCTGGCCTTTGTTCCAATTCAGCTCACTTTTAAAAACAAACAGGTTGTTCCTATGGGGCCTTTAGACGGCATTACTATTATTGAGATCGTTGGCTTGGGCCCCGCACCCTTTGCGGCGATGTTGCTGGCCGATATGGGCGCCAATGTCATTCGTATAGATCGGCCTGGCGGGGGAACGTTTGGCGATCACGATAAACCGCAATTGGACCTTCTCAACCGGGGAAAGCGTTCTGTGTGTGTGAATCTGAAAACAGAAGAGGGCGTGGAAACAGTTCTGCGCTTACTCGAAAAAGCTGATGGTTTGGTAGAAGGTTTCAGGCCCGGCGTAATGGAGAAATTAGGTCTTGGCCCCGATGTTTGTCAGCTGCGCAACGAAAAGCTGGTGTTTGGGCGAATGACCGGTTGGGGGCAGAGTGGTCCGCTCGCGCAAACTGCAGGGCATGATATTAATTATGTGTCGCTGGCCGGAGCGGCGCATGCGATAGGGCGGGCTGGCGAAAATCCAGCGATCCCCCTAAACCTTGTTGGTGATTTTGGTGGAGGCGGACTGATGCTGGCATTTGGCATGGTGTCAGCGATTCTTGAGTCACAGCGCTCTGGCTTGGGTCAGGTAGTTGATGCGGCAATGATAGACGGTACAGCTACCTTGATGACGAGTGTATTTGCCGCCTACCAAGCGAATTTCTGGAGTGATCAGCGTGGTACGAACATGCTGGACAGCGGCGCGCATTTCTATGAGATCTACGAAACGGCGGATAGCAAGTTTGTCTCAATCGGAGCAATTGAACCCCAGTTTTACGCGGAACTTCTGCAGCGTCTCGGCGACAGTGCAGAAACCGAATTTGCAAACCAATACGACATTGGTAATTGGCCCGCAATGAAAGAACAGATGTCTGCGTTGATCAAACAAAAGACACGTGACGAATGGGATGAGCTGCTGGCAGGAAGTGATGCCTGCTATGCACCGGTATTGTCACTCGAGGAAGTTCGTCATCATGAACATCATCGGCAACGAGGCACGTTTATCGATGATGGCGAAGTGTGGCAACCGGCACCCGCGCCGAGGTTTAGTCGCAGTCACGCTGAAATCAGAAATACACCAGCAAAACTGGGTGAGCATACTGAAGAAGTGTTGGCCGAATACGGCTTTTTAAGCGAGGAGGTTAAGGCTTATCTGGAGAAAGGCATACTTGTATAGTAACCTGAAGGCCGTTGGTGTTGCTATTGGGCGTGCAAATGCTGCGAATATGGAAAATATGATGTATAATTATCTTCAACCATTAGATGACATGAGGTAAGTATGGAGCAAGCTCATCCCGATACTAAAGCTGTTTTAGCAAAGGCGCTTCTGCGTGCCCAACAGGCGATGTCTCTCGAGAACCAACAGATGGCCGCCATTCTTGGTGTTAACAGAACAACGCTTTCGCGGATGTACCAAACGCAGCAAATTGACCCAGAGCAGAACCCTGGGCGTCTGGCAGCGCTTGTTCTTAGAATTTATCGTTCTGTTCACACCTTGATGGGTGGAGACACTGACAATCTACAGCATTGGCTAAGAACACCTAACCGAGCATTGGCTGAACAATCCCCACTTGAGTTAATGCGATCGGTGGATGGTTTGGTGTCTGTTGCTCAGTATTGTGATGCCATGCGCGGGCGCGCGTAAGCCTAATCTTGATGCGCGATATATTGTGACAGGACTAATCGATGTAACAATACAGCTCGAGTCAATGATGGGGCGGGCGCACCGGCTGGTTGAAAGTCAGGAATTAACTGCTACCTTGGCGCTGGCCGATACTTTGGCTGAACAAGATGCATTGGAAGCGATAATCGACGCTGCCAAACCCCCGGCGCCCGTGGATTGCCGCAATAAACATTATTTGTTGTCTACTCCGTTTCGCTATCCGCCGTTACGCCATGGTTCGCGCTTTGGTCGTAAAACCGAAAGGGGAATAATGTATGCGGCACGGCAGATGCTAACCTGCATGGCCGAAGTTGCTTACTACCGTTTCTGTTGGTGGCACGACATGCTGAGTCCTCCTCCTAAGCCCATAGACAGTTGTCACACCTCTTTTGAGTTCAGTTATCGCACCGATTCAGGGTTGGATCTTAGTAGCTACCAGCACGCTGAGATAGGGCCATTACTTGCTGACCCTGCTGACTATAGTGCAACACAAAATTTGGGCTTACGCTTGCGTGAGCGTCAAACCGAACTGCTGATATACCCCTCTGCGCGTTGTTTGCAGAATGGCCGTAACATCGCGATTTTTTCACCTATGGCGGTGTTTTCGTCTGTGCCCGAAATGCCACAAACGGTGCTCTGCCATACCCGAGGGGAGCGAATTTTCTTTGTGCAATCCGATAAACGATTCGAATTTTCGCTGCAGGATTTTCATGTTGATGGTGTGTTACCTCGACCTTCTGCGTGAACCAGCAAGTGCTACGCGGATGTTATTGAATACCAGCGTTGATAAACGATTGTTCTGAACATCAACTGACCAGCAGAGAACGTTAGCAATGACAGTACCGTGCTCGATTCGATTCAACATGACCGGTTCTGAAAAAGACCCGGAACTTCGTTCGCAACGCTACCGAGCGGTCATTGATATCGCCGAATACGCTGACCGAAACGGCTTTGCTGTTGTGAACTTCGAAGAGCATCACTGCGCGAGTAATGGATGGTTGCCATCACCGCTGACGATGGCAGCGGCAACAGCGGCGCGCACAGAGAGAGTTCAAATTGGTGTCATGGCATTGTTGGTGACTCTGTACGACCCTGTACGACTGGCTGAAGAACTTGCTGTTCTTGATTTGTTAAGCAAAGGCAGGGTGACATTTATTGCAGGGATGGGTTATCGCGAAATAGAGTTTCACGCGATGAACAAATCCTGGAAAGATCGCGGTAAATGGATGGACCATGTTCTTGAGACGCTACTGACAGCATGGAAGGGTGAGCCATTTGATTATTGTGGCAAGCAGATGTTGGTAAGTCCGCAACCCTATACACAACCGCACCCAATGTTTCTGGTGGGCGGTATGAGTCTGCCGGCGGCGCGCAGAGCCGCTAAATTTGGATTGCCTTTCGCACCGCCTTCACCTATGCCGGAACTGGAAAGCGCCTATTACCAGGCACTTGAAGAGCATGGAAAACAAGGCTTCGTCTATACCCCTAGAGAAGACTTCAGTTGTTTATTCGTCGATGAGAACCCTGACGCGGCGTGGGAAGAACTGGGGCAGCATTTTCTGAGCGAAGCGCAGGAGTACGCAGCCTGGTCACAGCCTGGTTTATCCAGACCGATGGAAATGGCGGCCGAATCTGTATCTGATTTACGTGCCAGTGGATTGTACGAGATTGTTACGCCGCAAGATTGCCTTGAGCGGCATCGCAAAGACTCACAATATCAAGCACTGCTTCATCCATTATGTGGTGGCATTCCGATACAGCGGGGTTGGGATTGCGTACGTTTGTACGCTGAAAAAGTGTTAGATGCGTTGCGCTAGGCGTGTCAAGCATGCGTTAGGCGTATCAAGCAGAAACAGAGTTTCGCACACCGCTGGAGTAATTCAGCTCGCGTATGCCACTGGACCAATTATAGATATGTGAGCCTGTGATAAATGTGCCACTTTGGGTGCTTTTGCGCTCTGGTTCAAGTGTATCCACAGGGATTTTGAGTACGCTTGCCTCAGAACCAAAACTGACAATGAAAGCCGATTGGTCACTACTGAGCTCAACACCACGCGGTCCTGGCAATTGAATTGATTTAAGCAGCCGTTGCTCCTTGAGAGACCAAATCGTCAGTATGTTTCCGTCGGGATGGGTGACGGCTGCCAAGTTAAGCTCATCATGAATGCTCACGCTCAATGCTTCGCCAAACAACTTTTCGCTAACAACTGAGTTGGCTTTCGCCTGCAATAATTTACCATCTTCCACACCCATACTAACGCCACCTGCGCGGCGTTGGCTTAGACCAGCTCGCGGCGCTGACACTACAAGCAATTGTCCGGAAGAACTCAATGCAACATGACCCGCGTTGAGGTCCTCGTTTTCTAATGTCACACGCTCTAACAATTTCTGACTGTCTACATCGATGTAACTTACCGATGGTGGCTCGTCACCTTGCACACCGCCGCCGTTAGTGACTAGCATGGTGCGCCCCTGATCAACCAGTTTGCACTCGTGGGGTGATTTTCCATAGGAAGGAAAGCGGCCAAGTACGCTGAGAGTGTTGGCATCACGCACGCTGATAGTGCCGTCTTTTGTGCCAATACCGCTTTCTGTTGCAAACAATAAGCTACCGTCTGTCGAATAAGCACCATGCCCATAAAAGAGGTGGTCTGGCAGTGCAGCGATAGGGCGTATTACTTTGCGACTGTCCAAGTCATATTCGCAGGCACCAGGGCCGATCTTTTCAAATACCGCCAATTGGGAAGCTTTTTGGGGGTTGCGATGAATGCCATGCGGTAAAAAAGTCATTGGGCTCAAGTGCTGTTGTTGCTGCTCAAGTTCCAGCACAGACAGTACATATTGCTTGTGACGCCCGTTTGGCGGGATGAATTGCCCTCCACCAATAATCAAGTTTGTTCGTGCCCCAAGTCCCAGGCCTTGACCACAACTCACCAGCAGCAGGCTTGAAGTGGTTAGTAGAAAGTGACGTCGTCTGAGAAGCACAGTGTAAAAAATGATCATATCCAGTATTTGTTATCTCAGTGTGTTCGCTTCAGTTGGGTGCGTCAATTGCGATTGCTGTGCGTATTTCCGTAAGGATTAAATCGAGCGCTCTGAAATGACTTCTTGCCCGTTTGACTGGTGATTAGGCGGCTACTAGATTTATGAGAGCCATTCAGTTATCGGTCGTATATGCGCGAACCTATGATTCAAAGTACCGACAAATTTAGTTCGAACAAGGCTCAGCACCATCAATCCGGTTTCACTATGATGGAATTGCTGATTGTGCTTTTGATTGCGGGCATTCTGTCGTCTCTGGCCGTGCCTGCGATGAGCTGGATGATCAGCAATAACAAGCTGCAAACCGCGGCTCAAAACACTATGGCGGCCCTGCGACTGGCGCGCTCAGAGGCGATATCGAGAAATCAGACCGTTCGGCTGGAGCTTCAAAGTAATAATGAAATGCATGTTTGCGTTGTTGCCTTGGCGGGTGACGCCTGCCCTGCACAAAACAACGACAATTTCCTGAAGGCCTATTCGCTCACCTCAGGTGATATCGCCATAAGCGGTGATGTGAATTTGGATGGTGGGCTTGCCTTTGGCCCTAGAGGCCGATTGGCCGCGGGTGGCACGGTCAGTATTGGAGTCTGCGACGGCCAGGGTCTTGGTAATGGCAGGTTCATCCAGGTTAATCAGGTAGGGCGTTCTCTTTCTCGCAAAATTTCTGATGTGGCGGGTGCGTCATGTACACCGTGAAAAAACATAAACAAATATACCAATTCTCGAATCAGTCGGGCATCTCACTGATTGAAGTACTGATATCAATTCTGTTGTTTGCCATTGGCGTTATGGGGTTCTCTGCGATGCAAACTCGCGCAATGCAGGAGAGTCTCGATCATCAACAGCGCTCGGTGGCTCTTTGGGCGGCTAACAGTCTGGTCGACAGAATGCTAGCCAACAACAGCGATGATGCGCTGGCGCAATACGCCAATTCAGTAGCTGGTTTTACGTCCTGCGGTGATGCTGACTCAGGAAGCTGTGCGGAGACTGATGGAGCTGCCGATTCGTGTACGCCCACTGAGATGGCGGATCACGGGGTGTGGGAAGAATTTTGCAGTGGGGACGATGGGGTGGACAGTAATTTGATTCAATTTGCCGCGACGAGGAATAGCGCCTGTGGCCGTGCAGCTGGTAGCGATATAACACACA
>JBGCDE010000039.1:0-2820 GCA_045105115.1 Pseudomonadales bacterium
ACCTTACGCAAGACATCATCCGGGACCGTCCGAATGGGCAGCACACTCATGAAGAGCGCGCGATCTCGCGCTTTAGCTTCACCTTCATGCGATAGAAAGGCTTTTCGCCCACATGCGAAAACTTGTAATCAATACCACACAGACGTGAATCGCGCTCAAGATAGTCGATAAGTGCCTGCACATGTTCAGGCTCGCCAGATATGGTGCCATTGATACCTTCGTCAGCCAGCAATAAAGTACCCTTGATGTTCAGCGCGAGACACTGCTCAAGAAGCATAGGTTGCATCTCGCCGCAGTCAGGCAGTGATACAAACTTATACAGCGCACACACTGAAAAGCGCTCACTCATTCCTTGTCCGCCAAGCTTTCTCGTTTACTGCCGCCAAGGCACGCCGGGCTGTTGGGAGCTTCTTGCTGGCGCTGCTGCCATTCATCCGGCGAGTAAGTGTGCAAAGCCAGGGCATGTATGCTGCCCGCAAGCTCGTCGGCTAATACCTTATAAACGCTCTGATGCCTGGCCACTTCTCTCTTGGCGTCAAACAGCTGCGTGACCAACACTACCTTGAAGTGCGATTCTGAGCCTGGCGGCACATTATGCTGGTTGGATTCATTGAGCACTTGCAGCACGTCTGGCTCAAAAGCGCCACGCAGCTTTTGCTCTATTAGTTGTTGAACTTCCATAAAGATCTCCTAAGTCTGTATTTTAACTCAATCGGCTGGCATGTGAGCATTGGGGAAGGCCTGTTTGCGACTGCTATACTCGGTTACATAGATAACGATATGAGCGCAGCAATGGCAGATTCCGATTATCGCGTGGTGTTTGAAGGCCAAATTGCCGAAGGTTTCAGCATTGGCATGGTAAAGAAAAACCTGGCCAAACTGTTTAAGGCCGACGCAGACCGCATAGCAACAATATTCAGCGGCCAGGCGGTAGTGCTAAAACGCAATATAGATCACCCAACCGCCCTGAAATACCAGGCTGTGTTGCAGAAAGCCGGTGCCGTCACCGCGCTGAAATCCGCAACTGGGGGCACGGAACCCCAAGCAACTCAAACCCAGCCTCAAGGGGCTGAAATTCTGGCGACAACTGAGCAGGCCGCAGACCCTATCCAGGACGACTGGTCGATAGCACCCGCAGGAAGTGAGCTGCTGCATGCTAATGAGCGCCGACAATATGAAGAGGCGAATCTGGACGTGAGTCACATTTCTATCGCGTCAAGCTTCATGAGCTTTGATACAGATTCCAACCAAGACGGTGATGTTGTTGCGCCCGACACCAGCCACCTATCGGTAGCGGCTGTGGGGGAAACGTTAGGAGATGGCTCACAAGATGAAGCGCCTGTGGTTGTGAACGACTTGCAAGCCAGCATCGCGCCTGTTGGTGCTGAGTTGAGCGAGCACAAGCAAGAGCATGAGCCGCTGGAGCTGGATCTAAGCCATCTGAGCCTTAGCGACTAGACTGGCTATGATCAGCGGGTAATTCAACGGCAACGCATAAGCCGGGAGAATTGTCGTACAGATTTATCTTACCGTTGTGGTATTTCACAACAGCAGACACCAAACTCAGCCCCAAACCATTACCCGGGTATTCGCTGCGCGCGGTTTCCACGCGAAAGAATCGTTCGAACACGCGGTGACGGTCGGCCGGCGGAATACCAATACCGTTATCACGCACCTGAAGCATCAATGCCTGATCTCTTCGCTCCAGAACAATTTCAATCAGACCGTCAACACCTGTGTATTTGATGGCATTATCAATCAGATTTGCAACCACCTGAAACAATAAGTCCCGGTCACCTTTCAGCTTTGCATTGGGTGTCAGGTTTTGCACGATGGAGATATTTTTCTCAGACGCAACAGGTTCGTAAAGCTCAACCACATCAGCAATGGTGACATCCAGGTCGTGTCGATGAAACTCAGACTGTCGATTACCTGTTTCAATTTGCGCTATCTTTAGCGCCGCATTGAACGTTTTCAACAAATCGTCAGCCTCGCTGGACAGGCTATCTACGATCTCTTGATTCGCAGAATCACCACGCTCTTCTAACATTGCTACATGGTTGCGCAATCTTGTTAGAGGTGTTCGCAGATCATGCGCAATATTATCTGACACTCTGCGCACACCTGCCATCAACTCCTGCAATCGTTCCAGCAGTAGATTAATACTGATTTCCATTTCTCGAAAGTCGCCGCTGTATTGATTGATTGGCAGGCGCTTGGATAAATCGCCACCAAGAATGTTTCGGATGATCGCGTTAAAAGCTTCAACACGGCGCAACAACAGCGAGCTGATCAAGGCCCCCCCAATAACGCCGAGAATGATGGTAACGATAGTGCCCCTCAGCAACAAATCAAATACCAACTCCACTTTTTCTTCTGCAGGCAACAGGCTTTCAGCAAGAATTAGCCTGCTGCCATTGCCTTGCACAGCGTCCATCGCTGCAAGACGGAATGTTTTGTCTCCCTGCTGGGCATCAAAGGTTTTGAACTGATGACCCAACCACGAAAACTCGAAGTCCCGCAGCTGCGGCGCGGTCTGCAGATTGCTTGCGAGCACCGTGTTTTGCGCATCACTTAAGTAGTAGTAAAGCCTTGGTGAATCGAATGCGGCACTGCGTTGTGTTGCATAATCAAGCATTGCCGATTGGCCGCCAGCGTCCAATGCCGTTTGAAATTGCAGTAGCTCATCATCCAGATTTTTCTCAATACTGCCAAACACATTGTAGGCGTACAGCGAGTAGATAAAACCCAGCAGCAAGAATACGGAAATGCTCAGCCAGAAAGCGTAGTTCGAAATAAACCGGAAGGTATAGCTGCCAA
>JBGCDE010000040.1:0-10289 GCA_045105115.1 Pseudomonadales bacterium
CTGTCGTCCGTAGTAACGAATGGTTTCGTTAAACTCATGCTTGCCCGGAATACGCCTGGCCAGGTTCATTTGCCCGCCAATGACATCGCTTTTCTCAAACAAAGTCACTTTGTGTCCACGCTGTGCCGCCGTGACTGAAAAAGATAAGCCTGCTGGACCCGCTCCAACCACAGCGATCGTACGAGCCGTTTCTACTGGAACGAAATTCAGCAACGTTTCATGGCATGCTCTTGGATTAACCAGGCAAGACACGGTCTTGCCCAAAAAGCCATGATCAAGACAGGCTTGATTGCAGGCAATGCAGGTATTGATTTCGTCTTCCCTGCCCTCCCAGGCTTTTTGCACCAGTTCCGAGTCGGCGAGCATTGGTCTTGCCATGGACACAATGTCGGCGTGTCCATCAGCCAGCACCTGTTCAGCAACGTCCGGCATATTGATTCGGTTACTGGTGATCATCGGTATGCTCAGGTGTTTTCTAATGCTACCAGTCACTCTCGCGAACGCTGCACGCGGAACCATATTAGCGATGGTTGGAATTTGCGCCTCATGCCAGCAAAAGTGCGTGCTCATAATGCTCGCACCCGCTGCTTCCGCCGCTTGCGCCAAGGTTATAATTTCATCAAACGAACTGCCGTTTTCAAGTAATTCCATTGCCGCGATACGATAAACAACAATAAAGTCATCGCCGACTCGTTCGCGCACTCGTTTGATAATCTCTACAGGGAAACGAATACGATTCTCGTAACTACCACCCCATTCGTCTCTACGTAAATTGCTTTTTTCCAGCAAAAACGAGCTGATCAAATAACCTGCCGAGCCAATAATCTCTACACCGTCATAGCCCGCTTCTCTCGCCAGTCGCGCACATTCCGCAAACGCTTCTATGGTTTGTTCAATATCGTCAGGCGTCATTTCACGTGGTGTGTGAGGGCTTATGCGTGAGCGAACTGCGGATGGCGCGATTATATTTTCATGCCCCGCGCAACTTCCTGCGTGCAGTATCTGAAAACAGATTTTGCAATCGGCTGCCGCCGAATGCACCGCCGCAGTTATTGTGGAATGGGCCAACATTTCCTCTTCGTTATCCAGCTTGGACTGGCCCTCACCCATAGCGCCCAACTCATCCGGCGCGTGACCACCCGTAATAATCATGCCCACACCAGCTCCTGCGCGCTCTGCATAAAATGCCGCCATGCGCTCTATTCCATCTTTATGTCCTTCCAGACCGGTATGCATTGATCCCATCAATGCGCGGTTTTTCAGTTGGGTAAAACCTAGATCCAGGGGTGCGAACAGGTTCGGATAATCCGGATGCTGCGAGTCTTCTGAATTGCCGGGAGTTGAATATTGGGTGTTGGCTTCGGTCATTTTTTCACTTGGAATGAAAGAGTATTAACCGACGATTATAACCGCGAAAACAGTCCGAACGGATTGTTTTAATTTCCGTGGACGCAGGTTTTTCGTTCATAATAGTGCCCGATGAAAGCGACGATTGCCAATAAATCGAGAGTTGCTACGAATATGAGAAAAGAATGATGAGAACGGCTTTACTTCTTCTGGCTTGTTGCTTTTTTATCGCAGCTTGCCAATTAAATTTATCTGCGGATAGCGCCAATTCAACGCCGGAAAAATCGACGGCTAACGAGCAAAGCCGGATGCAAAACATGCATGATCCTTCGGCCATTGGCGCTGGATTGTATAAACAGCATTGTGCGCATTGTCACAACGGTTCGGTGGCCAAAGCACCTCATCTAGTGTGGTTGTCGATGATAGGACCGCAGAAGATTTACAAAGCACTGAACAGCGGCATCATGCGACCCCAAGCAGCCGCACTCAACGATGAGCAGCATCGTGCAATAGCGGAGTATCTTACCAATGACACTCTCGACAATTCAGAACAGCTGGCCTACGCGCCCGCTTGCGATGCTACGCGCATTGCACTTAACCCTGATGCCAGGCTTCCGAAAACCGGTTGGGGTCACGATACTTCGAGGTTTATTCCGGCGGAGATTGCCAAGCTGAGCGCCACTGATGTGCCCAAGCTTGAACTTAAGTGGGCCTATGCGTTCCCAGGAGTCACTCGCGCAAGATCGCAACCGGCGGTTGGTTTTGGCGCTGTCTACATGGGCAGTGAAGAAGGCAGTGTCTATGCACTGGATGTTGAAACGGGGTGCGCTCATTGGCGCTTTGAAGCAAGTGCGGAAGTACGTACAGGTGTTGTACTTTCACCTGCAACAGCCGATCAACCACCAATCGCTGTGTTTGGTGACGTGATTGCCAATTTATACGCGGTGAATGCCCTCACCGGCGAGTTAATGTGGCGCTTACGAGCGGATGAACATCCAAGTGCAACCCTTACGGGCACGCCAGCCGTATCAGGTAATACGGTGTACGCACCTGTTTCCTCGCTGGAAGTGGTGGCGGCGGCTAACCCGGAATACGATTGCTGTCGATTTCGCGGAAACGTACTCGCCGTAGATCTTGCAAGTGGCGATATTCGGTGGCGCCATTACAGTATTCCCGAGCCGCCAGCATTGGTGAAAAAGACGGTTGTAGGCACCAAAGTACTAGGCCCTTCAGGAGCGCCTATTTGGGGCTCCCCGACTGTTGATGAAAAACGCGGCTTGCTATACGTAGGCACTGGCGAAAACTATTCCTCGCCTGCCGATGGCAACAGCGACGCGATTATTGCAGTAACGCTGGACGGTGGCCAGCGTGCCTGGGAATTCCAGTCAATCAAGAACGATGCCTGGAATACAGCGTGCCAGTTCAAAGACAACCCCAACTGTCCAGTTGAGAAAGGACCAGATTACGATTACGGCGCCAGCATACTGTTGGTCGATCTGCCAAATGGCAAACAAGTGTTGGTTGCCGGCAATAAAAATGGTGCCGTCAGCGCACACGACCCTGATAACAACGGCGCACTGTTGTGGCGAGAAAAAGTAGGTCGCGGCAGCATTCAGGGCGGCGTGCACTTTGGCATGGCGGCTGAAGGCTCAACCGTCTATGTGCCAATCAATGACATGAACCACAGTAATGACGGTAGTATCCTGGATGAGTCAGCCGCGCGGCCTGGTGTGAATGCACTCAATGCCGCGAATGGTGAAAGACTCTGGAGTCACGTGCAGAAAGGTTCTTGCCCGGAAGCACTGGAGTTTTGTGACCTCGGTGTGTCATCCGCTGTAACAGCAATTCCCGGTGTGTTGTTCGCTGGTCATCTTGATGGTTTCCTGCGGGCATACAACAAAAAAGACGGTCGGGTGTTGTGGGAATACGACACCAAGCAAGCAGTGCCGGCGGTGAATGGTGTGATGGCCAAGGGTGGCAGTATGAGCGGTCCTGGTGCAACAATCGCGAATGGTCATGTTTTCCTGAATTCCGGCTACGGGTTTTCAGCCCATATGCCTGGAAATATGTTTGCCGTGTTCGGCGTATCGAAAGATGACTAGCAACTGTAAACGGCCATCGGCAGCGAATGTAACGCAAGAATGAATTTCGGGCTACCGTTGTGCATCATTTTTACCACCGTATGGACTGTTGCGATTTTTTCAGCGAATGACACGCTGGTTTCAATGCTTGCTGTCAACGCTGCAGTGCAGATTGCGTTTTTTACCGTTGTTGCTTGCATTCCATTCCTGCGAACAGGGCGCATGTCGTATGTGGATATCGCGTGGCCATTAGGCGTAGCACTTATCGGTGTACAAATCCTGTTGATGGGCGATGGCAATGCACTGAGAAAATGGCTTGTAGCCGCTATCTACTTGCTGATTGGATTGCGCATGGGCCTGGGTGCGCTGGTTATGGCAAAAAACACCGGCATTATTTTTCAAAGAGAATTCCCGCGTTATCAATACCGGAGAATGACGTTTGAACAATCAGGCACGCGACATATACGCCTGCATACACTGGCAGAAATTATGGCGCAGGGCTTTGCTAACCTATCAGTGTTAGCTCTGCCCGGATTCATGCTGGCTGTGAATAGCAGTCCAGTCATGTCGCCGTGGGAAATTGCTGGAATGTGTCTATGGCTGTTAGCCTATACACTGGAGATGGCAGCGGACATGCAGAAACTGCGCTTCATTAAGCGCAATAAACGTGGCGTGTGCAACATTGGCTTATGGCGTTACAGTCGGCACCCGAATTACTTTGCTGAGTGGCTAGTGTGGACGGCGTTGGTCGTCGCGGCAATGCCTTCCTGGCTGGCATTGCAATCCAGCGAAGCGCCTTTTACCTGGGCAGTGCTTGGTCTCGGCGCGCTGGGTGCATCCGCAATGCTGTATACCACCCTGGTGTATCTGACCGGTGCTATTCCTGCAGAATATTACTCACAGCGTAAGCGACCTGAGTATGCGGAGTATCAACGCACAACAAATCGCTTCTTCCCATGGTTCCCTAAATCTCATCCTTCTGATTAAGGAATAAATTCTTCGTCGAATCCTGACCGGCGGTAAGATAGCAAGCAAATGGCAGGCTATTATTTAACCAATAGACAGTCTTTCTGTGCGCTCACGTATGACAAACTTGGCCAAATTTCTCACCGTATTGCTTGCGTGCTGCTCGTTGGCTGCATGCAATAGCGGTAGTGAGAGTGCGTCGAGTGCGCCAGCAGGCACTGAAAACAGCATCACTAACAATCAAATGCCAGAACCAGAACCAGAACCAGAACCAGAACCAGAACCAGAGCCAGAGCCAGAGCCAGAGCCAGAGCCAGAGCCAGAGCCAGAGCCAGAACCAGAACCAGAACCAGAAACAATCACTGGCAAAAACAGCCTGTTCATCGGCCATAGCTTTTTCAGGCCCGCGGCAACGAAACTCGGTGGCTTTGCCAGTATCGCTGGCTTAGATGATCACTCGCAAGACGTGTATTTCTCTGGTGGTGCAACGGGTACGCCTGCGCAACTCTGGAGCAATACAAGCAAACGCGCGGACATTCAGGCACTGCTGGACGAGGGCGACGTTGAAACCTTTGGCATGACCTATCACGGTGACGAACCTGAGATTGACGGCTATGTTCTCTGGACAGAGTATGCTTTGAGGGAAAATCCTGAGGTGGAGATATTTATCGCCTTACCCTGGGCAACACAGCCCGCGAGCATAACAGGCGCACAACATGAAACCCTGTGGGAAGACTTCCACACCAATCAATTTCATGCATTGATTGACGAGCTGCGCACTGAATTTCCAGACACAAAGTTCTACTGCGTTCCATACGGTGCTACCGCCCACGAGCTACAGAAACTTTGGGATTCAGGAAATCTTAGCGATATAACTGCATTGAGTGGCCCCAAAGCAACATCACTCTATACTGACAATTTGGGGCATGCAGGTGACATACTTGAAACAGCCGGTGGTTTAGTTTGGCTCAATGCTATCTATAACCACGACCTAACAGACTTTGATGACGGCGAAAATTATCAGGCAGACTTAAACACCATGGCCTTGGATGTTATGGCCGAGCATGATCCCGCCTATAGCGCATTCTAAAAAATGGAGGACTTCATGCTGTTTAAAGTGCTGTCTCTATACTGAGATTTTTTTGCAGCTCTTTCTTCACGAACTTGCCACTAGCATTGCGCGGCAATGGATCTTTCACAACCCATATATAACGTGGCACTTTAAAGGCCGCTAAATGTTCTTTACAGAACGATCGCAACGCATCCGCATCCAGCGATGAGTTTTGCGGCGCATAGACAGCAACACCTACTTCCTCTCCCAGCCGATCATCCGGTACCGCAAACACAGCGCACTCCGCCACATCATCATATCGGTAGACAATCATTTCTACTTCCGAGCTGTATACGTTTTCGCCCCCACGCAGCACCATGTCTTTTGCGCGATCTACCAAATAAATAAAATTGTCTTCGTCTACGTAGCCAATATCACCTGTGTGCAGCCAGCCATCAACAATGGTATCGGCTGTGGCGTCTGGTCGGTTCAAGTAACCTTTGAAAATTTGAACCCCCTTCAAGCACAATTCACCGGTTTCTCCTGCCGGCAAATCATTACCCTGCTCATCAATACACTTCGCGTCAAACACGGGTATCACCATGCCGGCGCTGGTAGGCTTATCCAATTGATAAATGCCATAGGCAGCGCTTGCCATGGTGGAGGTTTCTGTCATGCCATACCCTTGAGCCATCACAGCGGTGCGCCCAGACGCACCCACTTTCTCAATCAGATCGGCCTGCACAGGTGCTCCGCCACCACCAAAGGCATCAACCGAAGACGTATCTGTTGCAGCAAAATCAGGATGATCGAACATCTCACGCGTCATAATTGGCACACCAGAGAAATTGGTGATTTTCTCTTTCTCGATCAGACGCAGTGCTTCACCTGCATCCCATTTGTAAGTGTGCACAATTTTACCGCCGCCAGCCGTTAGGGTTAAAGCCATGCCATTCGCCGTCACATGAAACAATGGCGTAGCCGCTATAGTGGAGGTTTGAGGCAAACCTTCCCGGGTCATAGTAGGCAGCTCAGTACCTTGAAACTTCGCCTGCGCGGTTTTTAACGCAAACGTCGCGAAGGTTTGAGTAACAACGTTATTAGCACACCCTCGATGTGTTAGTCGCGCCCCCTTAGGGTGGCCGGTAGTACCCGAGGTATAAAAAATACAGACATCGTCATCTGGATCGATGTTGGCATCTGGCAGAACCGGCTCAGATGCCAACGCCACTGACCAAGGAGTAGCCCAGATCGGCACCTCATCCACCCTAACAGTAAGAACGGGTAACTCTGGAAGTGAGGCTTTAATGCTTTCGAAACGCTGTAACCGTTCCCGATCACAAATCAACAATTTGGTGTTACTGTCTTTTAGACCATATTCCAATTCTTCGGCTACCCACCAGGCGTTAACACCCACAGGTACTGCACCAATACACACTATCGCCCAGAATGAAAGCAACCACTCTGGATAGTTGCGCATCGCAATGGCTACTTTATCGTCTTTGCCTATGCCATTGGCAGCCAGATAATTAGCTATGCTTGCGACGTGCTCATGCGCCTGGGCGTACGTCCAACGTTCATCCTGATAAACGAGATAATCTGCGTCGCCATGTGCAGCCGCCGCTAGCCATAGATCTCTCAAGGTAGGTGGTGCAATAGCCCACGCCGGAAGCGTTTGGCCTCGAACCTCTACATCAGTCAGCGCAAATAGCTGCCCCTCGGATGTGAGTTCTTTTACAGTTTCTCGCAGTTCTTTATACATTATTGTTTTCTCAGTATTTTCGCCGCTATACATTCGCAAACCTGTTGGTAAGGAGCTAGGGCTTTTTATCGTAACGCAATCATATTGCGATGCGCGGCGGCTGACAATTCAGCTTTTTCGATTTATGTTATGACATGCAGTGTGCCATAACTTGCACCCGCTCCGCCACTCCACGTGCCTCACCCGGTTTTTATTTTTGCTTTGCCGCTGCAAAAGCGGCCGCAAAAGCTCCGTTTGGCTTCGCCTCCTGACTTTTGCTTCCCCTGGCTGGCTGCTTGCCATTGGGTCGGGAGTTATTGGGCTTACCCGACTTATGTCTATCTGAACGCGGCCTGCTGCGCGGGTTGTCGGCATCCAGATCTGCGGCACTGTCACTCAAACGCATGGTCAGCCCAATGCGCTTACGTTTCGCATCGACGCTCATTACTTTCACTTTTACAATGTCGCCGGTTTTCACCACCTCACGGGGGTCCTTAACGAACTTGTCGGCCAGTGCAGAGATATGAACAAGCCCGTCTTGATGAACCCCAATATCAACAAAGGCGCCAAAGTTGGTAACGTTGCTAACGGTTCCCTCCAAAATCATGTCGGCTTTTAAATCTGACAGTTTCTCAACACCTTCTTTGAACGTCGCTAAACGGAATTCCGGCCTGGGATCACGACCCGGCTTTTCTAACTCCTGAAGAATGTCATTTATCGTAAGCGCACCAACGGACTCAGAAGCAAATTCCTCGCTACGCACACTTTTAAGCACTACTTTGTTGCCCATCAACTCACTTGTAGTGCAACCCTGCTTGTCTGCAATACTACGCACCAAAGAATAAGATTCCGGATGCACAGCCGATGCGTCCAAAGCATCGTCGCCACCCCGAATACGCAGAAAGCCGGCCGCTTGCTCAAATGTTTTATCACCAAGGCGGGTTACTTTCTTTAGATCTTCCCGACTTTGAAAACGCCCGTTGCTATTGCGCCATTCAACGATGTTCGCCGCCTGAGTTTCGTTCAGCCCCGACACTCTTGCTAGCAGTGGTGCCGACGCCGTGTTTAATTCTACCCCCACACCATTTACGCAGTCTTCAACAACACCGTCCAATGCTCTAGACAACTTGAAAGTGCTTAGATCGTGTTGATATTGCCCAACCCCTATTGATTGCGGCTCAATCTTTACCAGCTCTGCCAGTGGGTCTTGCAGTCTGCGAGCAATTGACACCGCACCGCGAATACTAACGTCTAACTCAGGAAATTCACGTGATGCAAATTCAGACGCTGAATACACCGAGGCCCCCGCTTCGCTGACCAACACCTTATCCAAGCGAAGCTGTTTGTTCGCAGCAATAAGTTCCGCAGCCAGTTTTTCCGTTTCACGCGACGCCGTGCCATTGCCGATAGCAATTAACTCTACGGCGTGTTTTTCGCAAAGCTGCGCGAGCGTATGAATTGATTGGTCCCATTGATTTTTGGGCGCATGAGGGTAGATGGTCGCGTGATCACATAACTGGCCAGTTGCGTCAACAACCGCTACTTTTACGCCAGTTCTCAAGCCCGGGTCCAAGCCCAATGTCGCTCTTTGCCCTGCCGGTGGCGCTAGCAATAGATCTTTTAAATTCAAAGCAAAAACGTTTATCGCCTCAGCTTCTGCTAATTCACGCAGGTCACCCAGCAAATCGGTTTCAACTTGCATCAGTAATTTTATCTTCCATGTCCAACGCACAACTTCTGTTAACCAACGCGTGGCGCCTGCTTCAGTAACTGCTGCTGCAGGTTGGTAAGGTAAGTCGAAGGTAGTAGCGATCAGTTGCTCGCACGGATGGGAATCTTGTATACCAAAGTCACCCACATCAAGCTTCAAAGACAAAATACCTTCTCTGCGCCCTCTGAACAGCGCCAAGGCTCGGTGCGGCGGTATTTTTACGTAGGCTTCATCGTATTCGAAGTAGTCTTCGTACTTTTGGCCTTCCTGCTCTTTTCCTTTCGCAACGCGCGACTGCAAACGACCCTGCTCTTTCACTAGCTTGCGAATTTTAGCGATCAAATCAGCCTGCTCGGCAAACCGCTCCATCAATATAAACTTCGCACCCTCAAGCGCTGCTGCCACATCCGCTACACCCTTCTCGTCACTAACAAACGGCTCGGCCGCTACTTCTGGCGACAGCGCGTGGTTCTCGAACAGAGTATTTGCCAAGGCCTCAAGCCCCGCTTCTTTGGCAATCTCACCTTTGGTTCTGCGCTTTTTCTTATATGGCAGATACAAGTCTTCCAGCCGGGTTTTGGTGTCGGCGTCAGCGATTTGCTTTTGCAAAGCTGGCGTCAACTTACCCTGCTCTTCGATACTCGCCAGAACACTTTCGCGCCTATCATCCAGCTCTCTCAAATATTGCAATCGTTCGCTCAGCGTTCTGAGTTGAATGTCATCCAAGCCACCCGTAGCTTCTTTTCGGTAACGGGCAATAAATGGCACCGTACTGCCTTCATCCAACAAGCTGATGGCAACTTCTACCTGCTTGTTCTGAGCGGACAATTCCTGCGCAATGGTTTCTATAATTGAAGGCATTCAACTCTCGATAGTTGTAAGTGCTGGCGCACGTCGATGGGGTGATTTTGGCGCGCAGTGTACCAGTACCGGCGTTTGAGAACAGTCTTGATATGAGGCGTCAGTTATGCTGGTGTAATGCGTCAGCATGCGCGATTCGCAGCATATTTATTATGTTAGGAATAGACAGGGGCTGAGACAGCTTTTAGATGAGGGCGATACCCACGCGCTTGGGAACTGACTCTGAGCCGAATGATAATTATTCAAGCATCAAGACCGGCTTCGAATCGAGTGTCGGTCAGCGAGACACGCCGTAAACCCATCCATGGGGGCTTGTGTTCGGGGTCCCTCCCTCACACAGTCTCGCTGACCGACACTCAATCCAAAGCCTTAGTGCCACAAGCAATGCTTAGGTAAAGTACTGTTCGAATCTGAACCCGCTTAGAAATCAGCGCGATGATGACTTAAATCGCCGGCCAAATCAGGGCTGATATCACGCAGGGTGAAGTGCCATTCACCGTCGGTGCATTCCAGGCTGTCGTAGTAATGCCC
>JBGCDE010000041.1:0-4107 GCA_045105115.1 Pseudomonadales bacterium
GCCGGCGTTTAATTTTGGCGATGACGGCGAAGGTGCGCGAGAGCGTTTAAAGCGCGAACCTCGATTTGATTTACGCAGAACGCCGTCGCAAATGGGCCTGATGACAGAGCTTTTCCGTCGCTCTCGCGGTGTTCTACAGAGCCGTCATCCAGTCTATCGCATCGCAGCGCTGGGACCTGAGGCAGAGGCGATTGTTGCCGGCCACGAGCTTGCACCCAGTGGGATGGGCGAGGAAACGCCCTTCGGTTACATGGCGCGTTGTAATGCGCATATCGTCGGAATTGGTAAAAGCTTTCAGGTAATGACACAGGTTCATCAGGTGGAAACGCTGATGGCCGACCAGTGGCCTTCTCCTCTAGGTGAAATGCCGAACCTAAAGGTGACCATCGTTGAAAAAGATACTGAGACAGAAATGGAGATCGGCGGAGCGCATCAACAGTGGCGATTTAACATATGGAAACTTCGTGAGTTGATGTGCCCCGAACAATTGCGTGAATGGCGGTTTCACAATTGCCCGATGTTTGCGGCAAGAGCCGGTGAAGTGACAGACACATTGGTAGAAGCCGCTAAGCGCGGTACGATACTCTACGATCCGTAGTAGACTATCAATATAATGCGCGAAGCTTGCAGCTATCTGACAGGAAAAAATTGTGAAGCCCAATAGGCCTACCCAAGTTTTGCTCTCCATTGATACTGAATTTAGTATTGCAGGGCATTTTCAAAATGCCGAAAAATATCAGCCGGTAGCAGAGCCGGTAGTGTACGGCCATGTTAATGGTAAAGATGAGGGGTTGGGGTTTTTGCTCGACACCTTTAATAAGTACAACACCAAAGCGACTTTCTTTGTAGAGTGTGCAAATTACTTTCATTTCGGCGATGAGCCTATGCGCACTGTGGTGCAGCGTATTAAGGCTGCAAAGAAAGACGTACAGTTGCACGTGCACCCTATTTGGCTGCACTTTAACAAAGATGAAAAGCTTGGCATATTTCCTCAGAATGATGATTGTAATGGTCGCAGCTACGATGATCTGCGGTTAGCATTTGGGCACTGCATCGATGTGTTTGAGCGTTGGGTGGGCGTCAAGCCAAAGGCTATCCGTACCGGTAGCCTGGTCGCTGATGACAACGTCTATCGTGTAATGAGTGATCTCGGTGTGCCGCTCAGTTCAAACTTGGCACTGGGTCTGTTTACCCCCAAAGAACCCGAGCTGGCGCTACGCTCTGGCCGCCACCTGATACACGGCGTGATGGAACTTCCTGTTTTTACTTACCGCGATATGAATATTGCTGGAAGAACACACCAGAAGTCGCTGCAGATTACCAGTTGCTCATGGCCCGAGATGAAGTACTTGCTTTGGAAGGCGAGGCGTATGGGGGTCGAGAATGTCGTGATACTTACCCACCCCTTTGAATATTTCAAAAAGACAGATTTTCGTTACGACAAGCTAACACGCAATCGAGTCAATCAAAAACGATTGGAAAAACTCTGTGCCTTTTTGCAGCAGAACCCTGATGATTTTGCCTCTTCAGACTTTAGCGAGCAGCATGAGCAATGGGCGACAGATGAGTTGCGACAGCCTGATGTCACTATGCCTTCGCATTATGCTGTTGTTCGTAAGTTACACAACAAGTTGAACGATACTGTGTGGAGCTACTAACCAGGAGTGCTTATGACCGCTCCCCGAAATGGATTGCCGTGTTTTACCTTCTCTTGTTTTGGTCACGTCTCGATCTTGCTGTGTCAGTCTTCTTTGGCTTTTCGCCTTTAGCAATCTTAGAAGCTCGACTAATCTCAATCAAGCGTAGCGTCTCGGAGTCCCGCAGTTGGGTAGCATTTTTCTCAAGCGTAGCCAGCTCTTCGAAACTGTAGATGTCGTTTTTCAGTTTTTCTATTCTGTCCATAGCTTGGGTTCCTGGGTTCTTGTTGTTTTCTGGTGCTAAAGAGGCGTCGAGCGCTGCAGCAGGGTACCATATAGGTAACTGACTTTTTTACCGAGGTGTTTCGATGTCTGCCGATCAGCTTTTTCTCTTGTGTAATTTTGCGGTTCTGCCTGCATGGCTACTACTTGTCGCCTTGCCTCATCACCGAATTACTCAGGCCTTAGTGCATGCTGTATGGATTCCACTATTGCTTGGCCCGTTCTACGTTTGGGCGTTGTTCTTTGGAGAGCCCGCCGCACCGGGCGCTGGATTCAACTCTCTGCAGGGTGTAATGCTGTTGTTTCAAAGCCCCACGGCTGTTTTGGGTGGTTGGATTCATTACTTGGTTTTCGATCTCTTTATCGGTGCATGGATAGTGCGTGATGCCAAGCGTCATAGCATAAACCACTGGTTGACCGTACCACTGTTGATAGCAACGTTGATGGCGGGCCCTGCTGGCCTGATGCTGTATCTCTTACTGCGTTTGGGTATAAGGCGTTCATTCACGCTCATTGAAACTGTCTGAAAGCGTCAGAGCAACACAAGTGGGTCGAATTGTGTTGTTACAGCAGAGTGAATAAACTTATGGGGTAGCATGAGTTCAGAAAATAATAATTGAGAATGAAGTAAATGAAGAAAGAAGTACGCGGTTTTCTAAAAACCTCAAAACGTTCGGTGCTAACTAGAGCTGCACTCTTGCTGGCCATTTTATTCCTGCAAGCCTGTGCCGGTTTTGGGCCCGGTGGCCCATCCAAGCCGCCAAACATCATTCTGTTTCTTGTAGATGATCTGCGTTGGGACGAAGTGGGTTATGGCGGCTCCCCTGTTTCTACACCAGGAATCGATCAGTTGGCCCTAGATGGCATTCGATTTGAGAACGCTTTTGTTACAAGCTCTTTATGCTCCCCGTCCAGGGCTTCTTTTCTAACGGGCATGTATCCACATACGCATGGCGTAGTGGGTAATACCACCGACATCGATTTTGACACCATGCCGACCATCGGTAGTCTGCTGCAGGAAAGTGGTTATCGCACAGCGATGATCGGAAAATGGCATATGGGTAAAAACTCAGCACCCCGGCCTGGGTTCGATTACTGGTATGCACTTCCAGGTCAGGGTCAGTACATGAACCCACAATTCAATGACAACGGCCAAAAGATACAGGTCGATGGCTATAACACCGACATTCTGACCGATACAACGTTAGCTTTCCTGAAGGAGCAGGGTGACCAGCCGTTTTACCTACACTTAAGTTATAAAGCGGTACATGGGCCTTTCAAGCCTTCGCCGAAATACCAAGACACACTGAATAGAGAAATGTTTGAACCACTGAAGCGGCCAAATGCTAAGCGCACGGCTTCGAAACTGCGCAAGCTTCGGGCTGAGGCTCTGCAATCCGTCGACGACAGCGTATTGGCAGTGTATGAGTATCTTAAAGACAACGACATGCTCGATAACACTATCTTGGTGTTTACTAGTGATAACGGGTATTTGTTTGGTGAGCATGGTCGCGGAGACAAGCGTGTGTTTTTTGAAGAGTCGATACGAATACCCTGGGTTGTTCACTATCCGCGCTTAACCTCGCGAATAGACTCAATTGATGAGCATATTCTAAACATAGATTTCTTGCCTAGTATCTTGGATTTTGCTGGTGTTGATATACCAGACGCAATGCAAGGCCGTTCTTTCGCCCCTCTTCTACAACGTAATAGGCGTGCGGCGCGCAAGCTGGCTGAAAATTGGCGCGACCACTGGGTGTATGAGTACATTAATGAAGAACAATTTCCGCATGTCCCAACGCATCTGGCTGTTGTAACGCCCGAACATAAGTATGTACATTTTCCCGAGGGGCAAGGTGTTGTTCAGTACTTTACGGGTGAAGACCTTTTGTTTGACCTGAAGGCGGACCCTTATGAAATGACAAACGTTGCAAATTCGCCTGGGTATGAAATACAGCTGGAGACTATGCGAGGCCAGCTCGCCGATTTTATGGAAGACTATGACTTTCAGTTCTATCCATTGGACGAAGAGCGTATTAACAAACGAA
Organism: Pseudomonadales bacterium; assembly: GCA_045105115.1. Lineage (GTDB taxonomy): Bacteria > Pseudomonadota > Gammaproteobacteria > Pseudomonadales > JAUIET01 > JAUIET01. The sequence continues at coordinate 3,968 of JBGCDE010000041.1, forward strand.
TCAAATTTTTGTATCGGCAAGACGAGGCCATTTGGCTAAAACGTGCGCTGGATAGGCTCTATCCGGAAGGGTTTCCAGAGTGGGTGTCACCTCACTCCCAGTACGAAGATCGTTTAGAGGGTTCTCCCTCAGCTGAAGAA
>JBGCDE010000042.1:0-6158 GCA_045105115.1 Pseudomonadales bacterium
TTCTTTTACTGGCGAAGACGTTGTGGAACTACAAGGTCACGGCGGGCCGGTGGTGTTGGATATGTTAATGCGCGAAACAATTCGTTTGGGCGCGCGCCATGCGCGACCGGGAGAATTTTCAGAGCGGGCGTTTTTAAACGACAAGCTTGATCTGGTGCAGGCAGAAGCGATCGCTGATTTGATTAATAGTGGCTCCGAGCAGGCGGCGCGCAGTGCGCTTAAAAGTTTGCAGGGAGATTTTTCGCGTCATCTTGATCAGCTAGGGGCGCAATTACTGCAGCTTCGTATGTATGTGGAAGCGGCGCTTGATTTCCCGGAAGAGGAAATTGATTTTCTGAATGACTCAGATGTTCACAACAAGCTGGAACAACTCAGCACAACCTTGAGTAGTTCAGTGCAGCAAACCCGGCAGGGCACTTTGTTGCAAGAGGGCATTGCGATTGCGATTGCGGGTAAACCGAATGCGGGCAAGTCGAGTTTGTTGAACGCCTTAGCAGGTTATGAGTCGGCTATTGTTACGCCACAAGCAGGCACCACTCGCGATGTGTTGCGTGAACACATTCACATAGACGGTTTGCAAATTCATTTGGTGGACACCGCAGGGCTCAGAGAATCGGATGACGCGATTGAGCAGGAAGGCATTCGAAGAGCTTATAAGGAGTTTGATAAAGCGGATTTGATATTGCTGGTGTGTGACGCCAGTGAAGAGGCGGGTACTACGGCTGCTGACTGCTGGCCAAACCCGCCGCCGTCTGAAAAAGTGCTGCAGCGTACACTGGTTGTTAAGAACAAAATGGATTTGCTTGAACAGACCATAGAGAACTCAAATGAAGTCTGTCATCTATCCGCTAAAACAGGTGAAGGCATAAATGCCCTGCGCGAACGTATTGCGCAACACGCGGGTTTTCAGGGCACAACAAGCAGTCCGTTTATGGCCCGTAGGCGTCATTTGGATGCTCTCGAGAAAGCGGCTGACCTGATCAGCCACGGTCATGCGCAATTGCGTGAACTTGGTGCCGGTGAATTATTGGCAGAAGATTTGCGCCACGCGCAGGATTGCTTAAGTGAGATAAGCGGTAAAGTAAGCTCGGATGAATTATTAGGGGAGATTTTTGCAGGGTTTTGTATCGGCAAGTAGCTAAAAAATTCTATTCAAATACATCCACAAGCCATCAACATCTTATAAAACCTGTGAACAAACGCTTCACAAACCGCCTACAAGCTCTTAGCAAGCCAAATTGCGTATTTTGGGTCATTTTCAGAGCTGAATTCAGTACACAGCCCATGCCCTGTCATTCAACACGCTAACCGCAGCAAAACAGCCTGCTTTCCAACAGCGTAACTATTGATTAAACCATTGATAATAATACGGTTTTTATTTTCATCCACTGTTAGAGCGCTACTCATTAATAGTAATATTAAGCTACTGTGCCAAACGAGCTGATAAACGTTGTAGATATCATTGATGGGTGGTTTTAAGGTCAGTAAGTACGAATGAACGCCTGTCGTATTGATTACCCGACCTGTAGTCATCATCCTGTATACTTCGCGGCCCCAAAAACACGATAGAAACTAAAACCGACTGAAAGAGTCAGGTACTAAGCCGATGGACTACCCAGACCATTTTGATGTGATTGTGATAGGCGGCGGCCATGCCGGAACCGAGGCTGCTTTGGCGTCTGCTCGCATGGGGTCCAGCACTTTACTGCTGACGCACAATATTGAAACGCTGGGGCAAATGTCATGTAACCCGGCCATTGGCGGTATAGGCAAAAGCCACCTGGTAAAAGAAATAGACGCCTTGGGTGGCGCCATGGCCAAGGCCAGTGACAGTGCCGGTATTCATATTCGTACCTTGAATGCCAGAAAAGGGCCAGCTGTTCGAGCCACTCGTGCCCAAGCCGATAGGGTGTTGTACAAAGCCTCTATTCGAGAACAGTTAGAACAACAGGAAAACCTGTTTTTATTTCAGCAAGCCGCTGACGACCTGATTATAGAAGGCGAGCAAGTACGTGGTGTGATTACGCAAATGGGTTTGCGCTTTCACTCATCAACCGTGGTGTTAACAACCGGTACCTTTCTGGGCGGTAAAATTCATATTGGTATGCAAAACCATTCGGGTGGTCGTGCCGGTGACCCACCCGCCATTGCTTTGGCTGATCGCTTACGTGAAATGCCGTTTAACGTAGACCGTTTGAAAACAGGTACGCCGCCACGAATAGATGCGTCTTCAGTAGATTACAGTGACCTTCAAGAACAGGCCGGTGATACCCCGCGCCCTGTGATGTCGTATCTCGGCAGTGTGGATGATCACCCGCAACAAGTGTCGTGTTTTATCACACACACTAATGAACGCACTCACGATCTTATTCGTGGAGGGCTGGATCGTTCACCATTGTATGGCGGCGACGGCGGTGTAATTGAAGGCACAGGCCCACGCTATTGCCCATCAATTGAAGATAAAGTGGTTCGCTTTGCTGATAAAAACTCACACCAGATTTTTATCGAACCGGAAGGTTTAACCACCAACGAGTTATACCCCAATGGAATTTCCACCAGCTTGTCATTTGATGTACAAATGCAATTGGTGCGCTCAATTAAAGGGTTTGAAAACGCACACATTACTCGCCCTGGTTACGCGATTGAATACGACTTCTTTGACCCACGTGATCTTAAGCACACACTGGAAACCAAATTTATAAACGGTTTGTATTTTGCAGGCCAGATCAATGGCACAACCGGTTATGAAGAAGCCGGTGCACAAGGTTTGCTGGCCGGGTTAAATGCGTCACTTAAAGTACAAGGCAAAGAAGCCTGGTGGCCACGTCGTGATCAAGCCTATATGGGCGTGTTAGTTGATGACTTGATTACACTAGGCACTACCGAGCCTTATCGTATGTTCACTAGCCGTGCAGAATATCGTTTACTGCTGCGTGAAGATAATGCCGACCGGCGCTTAACAGAGATTGGTCGCAGTTTAGGTTTGGTCGATGATAATCGCTGGTCCCATTTCACGAATAAAATGGAAGCGATAGAGCGTGAAAATACCTGGCTTAATTCCACCTGGGTACAGGCTGGTAGCCAGCAAGCGAAAGCGGTAGAAGAAAAACTGCCCAAGCGTTTAAGCCACGAACACTCTGTGCATGAATTATTAAAACGCCCAGAGCTAGACTTTGTTACTTTATGTGAGGCTTGCGAACATCCATTGCCAGAGGCCATGGTGGCTGCGCAAGTAGAAGTGGATGTGAAATACGCAGGTTATATATCCCGTCAGAAAGACGATATCGAACGTCTGAAGCGAAGTGAGAAAGTAGCCATTCCTAACGGCTTTACTTACAGCGCGGTGGGCGGCTTATCCAATGAAGTAGTTCAGAAGTTTGAAGACGTGCAACCGGCCACACTTGGTCAGGCCGCACGAATTCCGGGTGTTACACCAGCCGCTATCTCTCTGTTACTGATCTACTTAAAGAAACATCCGCAGGGTGCGCCCAGCGCCGCCGCACAGTAGAGTGCCCAGCAGAAAGCCCGGGTAGTGACGTTTTGTCTGATTCATTATTAGAAGAGCTGCAACACACGGTAGCAAGGCTGAACCTGGCGCTTAGCCCAGAGCAACTTGACCAGTTGCACCACTACGCCGGTTTACTGATTCGCTGGAACAAAACCTACAACCTGATTGGCCGTAGCACCGAACAAGACTTGGTAGAGCGGCATCTGCTCGACAGCCTACTTGTCCTTACTGAGCTAAATGATCCTGAAGGGCAACAACACTGGGCCGACATTGGCACCGGTGCCGGCTTGCCGGGCATACCGCTGGCCATTGCCATGCCCAATACCCGGTTTACCTTGATTGACAGCAACAGCAAGAAAACCCGGTTTTTACATCAAGTAATAGCCGAGCTGAAATTAGGCAATGCAAGCGCTGTGCATAGCCGAGTGGAAGACCACCACAGTGACCCCTTGTACGACCTATTGATCAGCCGGGCTTGGGCTTCAATGATTGACGGGTTGCAGCAATCATCGCATTTGTGTAAACCCGGTGGCAGAATCTGTTTTATGAAAGGGCAGAAAAACGAGCAAGAGTTGCTAGAAGCCAGTAAACAGTTTACTTTGCTTCGTTGCACCGAGTTGGCCAACGACCAGGCGGCTCGGCACTTGGTAGAATTCCAAAAATGACACGAAATCGCACATTTGCCGTCACAAATCAGAAAGGCGGGGTTGGTAAAACCACCTCGGCCATTAATCTATGCGCGTCATTAGCCGCTACCAAGCGCCGCGTGTTGTTGGTTGATCTGGACTCGCAGGGCAATGCCACCATGGGCAGCGGTGTTAACAAATACGAGGTAGAGCTTTCAGCCTACGACGTATTAACCGCTATGCGCCCAATCAGTGACGTGATCCAGAAATCACCAGACGGTGGCTACGACCTGGTGCCAGGCAATTCTGACTTAACCGCCGCCGAGGTTGAGTTACTCGACCTTGAAAACCGCGAATTTCGCCTAAGCTTTGCGCTCTCTAAGGTGCAAGACCAATACGACTACATCATTATTGACTGCCCACCGTCGCTGAACATGCTTACGGTGAATGCGCTTGCTGCAGCACATGGCGTATTGATTCCAGTGCAATGCGAGTACTTTGCGCTGGAAGGGTTGTCTGGTTTGATGGCAACCGTAGAGCGCGTGCAACAAAATCTAAATGCTGAGCTGAAAATAGAAGGCATATTGCGCACCATGTACGACCCGCGTAATAGCCTGACCCGCGATGTGTCGCAGCAGTTGCTGCAGCACTTTGATCAGAAGGTTTATCGCACAGTCATTCCGCGTAATGTACGCGTAGCGGAAGCGCCCAGTTTTGGGCAACCAGTACTGGCCTACGACCGCCAGTCGAAAGGTGCTTTGGCCTATTTGGCCATGGCCGGAGAAATGCTGCGCCGCCATGAACAGGAAGACGCGCAGGCTGCAGAAGCCGCAACCGCGTCTTCCACCACCGAACAAAACGCCGATTTGCCTGAACCGGGCTCATCATCCGGAAACGCATCCGGTGAGCACACCACGCATTGAGGCACTGAGAATTTTTATGGCAGGAAAGAAGAAAGGACTGGGCCGCGGATTAGACGCTTTACTGGGTGGAGGGCAGAGCACATCTATATCCAATCGCGACCCGGCGCCCACTAATGCACCTGCCTCGCAGCCAGCTGAAACCGCACAGACTGCCGCAAGCTCAGCTTCCAGCGGTGAGCCAGCGGCTAAATCCGAACTGCAAAACATGCCGATCGACCTGATTCGCCCCGGCGAATACCAGCCGCGCCGTGACATGCACCCAGACGCTTTGGAAGAACTCGCCGCCTCCATCAAGGCGCAAGGCGTGATGCAACCTATCGTTGTGCGCTCAGTGGGCATGGGTCAATACGAGATTATTGCCGGTGAGCGGCGTTGGCGCGCCAGCCAGCAGGCCGGGCTAGACACCATTCCGGTATTGATTAAAGACGTGCCGGATGAAGCCGCCATCGCCATGGCGCTGATTGAGAATATTCAGCGCGAAGACCTTAACGCCATGGAAGAGGCCACTGCACTGGCCCGCCTGCAAAGCGAATTTGATCTTACCCATCAGGAAATAGCCGATGCGGTGGGTAAATCACGCAGTAGCGTGAGCAATCTGCTGCGTTTGATGCAATTACAGTTTGACGTACGAACCCTGCTTGAGCGCGGCGACCTGGAACTTGGCCACGCCAAAGCCTTGCTGGCACTTGAAGGCGCCACCCAAAGTGCTACTGCCCGAAAAGTGGTGGCCCAGGGTTTATCGGTGCGCCAAACCGAAGCCCTGGTTAGAAAAACCCAACAAGGGCCTGCATCGAAAAAGCCAGAAAGCGGCAAAACCAACGACACGATTCGACTGGAACAACAACTGGGCGAGAAAGTGGGTTTGCCGGTAGCGATTGATCACAAAGCCAACGGAAAGGGCTCTGTCACTTTCACTTACAACACACTCGATGAATTAGATGGCCTACTGGATCACATCCAGTGACACTTTTCACGTAAACAGGCATCCTGCCTGTTTACTCTACCGTTGCGCAAAATGTGATTTTGCTTCACTCACGAAATCATGTAAATGATTTCGCCGGCACATCCGTGTGCCGGATTGGCAGAATATCCTAGTTGAGC
>JBGCDE010000043.1:0-9891 GCA_045105115.1 Pseudomonadales bacterium
CGATGTTGGCTTGTAGTGTGTATTCCTGGGTCGATTCCATTTTCCAAAATAGCGTCATTTCTATCGCGCGCTGTAACGTATCGCCGGCGTTGTTTTCTTCGGTGGCCATTTTGAGCCGCCAATAGCTGGAGCGCAGCGCTGCCCAATTGGGGTGGCTAAGATAGTCGCGTTGATAGAGGCCAACCACGCGCATCCAATCGTTGCGCCGCAGAAAGCCCATGTCGTTCATATCAAATTCGTCGCCGTAGTAATAAATGAGCGCCTGCCAGAGTTCCTCATCACCGGGGCGGTGCTCGATCTCTGCCCAGCCCCCCCAGTCCTGTTCGTCACGTTTTCGAGAACCGTTGTTGTCGTTAGCGCTCTGCTGCACGTCGCTGTAAAAGCCCTGGCCGCGAAAGCGCGTGCCGGATTCTTGCCATACCCAATCGAGGCTATGCACAGTGGCCTCTCTGTCTAGCGTGGGGCGCTCAACGTAGGTGAGCGCGTGCCCGAGTGATAGCTTGTCCACGCGGGCCTGTATGCGCGTAGCAAGATAATCGCGCCCGCTGGCAGTGCCGCTATCGTCCTCGGAAACGGCAAAAACACCCAGGTCAAAAACGTCGCCAAAGTGCGAAGCTTTGATGCCTCCAGTGATATCAGATAGAAGTTCAGTACCAGCGTCAGGCGCTGCGCCAATGCGCCTTGTGTGTACCAGACGATCGCCCAGTGGTACTCGGCTGTTGAACAGCGTGTTGTTTTCGGTAAAAAATGGCCGCTTTTCGGAGAAGAAAGTTTCGAACGCTGACAGGTTCACTTCAAGCTCATCGTTCTCCACCTGGCCAAAATCGGGGTTTAGGGTGCCTGTAAACTGTGTGGCACTGCTGGGACGCCAAACAATGTCTATGCCAGCTTTTAATTCGCTGTCGTCGTTCTCTCTATCGTGGGTACCAGTTAAATAGGGAAACCAATCAAGTGTTTGAGTTTTCGCGTAGTGCACTTCTACGGGTTGCCAGTCTGATAAAAAGGTGGGCCTGCTGGTTGCGGCAAAAGGATAGGCAAGGCGCATGGATTCTGCCCATACAAACCGGCCAAGATACAGCTTCATGGATTTGCGCGCAGAGCCCGGGTCTGCCATGGGAGCAACAGTCCAGGGAATAAACAATTCGACGTACCAATAGTCTTCGGTTTGGCTGGTTTGTGAATACCACGTACCGTCCCAGTCAGCTGAATAGTCTTTCTCGCCGCGGTAAGTGGCGTCAGACTGGGAGTTGGATATACCCACCGTAAAGTCGTAACCCGCCAAGCCGGTTCCGTCGAAGTCTATGCCGACGATGTTACGATCGGCCTGAATAAACTCATCACGTGGAAAACGGCGTTGAACACGCGGCACGCTGGGTGGTTGGTAGTTACTGAAGCCGATGTAGATACCGCTGTCATCGGTATACAAACGTGCTTCAGTGGCGTGGGGCGACGAGCCTCCCGTCATTGGTTCGGTGACCACAAATTCTGTGAACACCTGCGCCTGTTGCCATTCTGTTTCGTTCAGTACACCGTCGATAACGATGTCGCTCATGGCGGCAGAGCAATAAGCCCCCAGTGGCACTAACATCCATTTTAGGGCGGCGGAAAACCTTGGCATTCGAACAAGTCCTATTGTCGCGCGCGCACATTGTTTGCCCAGTCGCAGTTAATAGGCGCGGTAGCGAGTGTAGCGATGGTGCGACAGTATACTGTTAGCAGCTTCAGTTTCTAGGCTGACCGAACAACCTGATGCGCAAAGGCTGTTTTTTGGGTGTTGAAGGCGGCCGAATAGGCAGATCAAAATTTTGCCCCAGGCCGGATTCGATCGTGCCGTCGAGGTGGAGTGCGTCGATGCCGCCAACGTCAGTAAATAACGTGGTTACGCGCTGCTGATCCTGTGCGCTTAGCAGGGCAAATTCACGCTGGAGTTCTTGTCGGCACCAAACCCGGTAGTGAGTGGTGACGGTGTTTTCGAAGTTCATGGAACTACCAGCGTAGTTAAAGCGCGCCCGACCACTCGCAAATGCCTTTGCATTCTGGTGTAGATAGGGCAGGTAGTCTTTGGCGATGCGGCCAAGTAGTGGTTGCCAGTGTTGCGCATCTGGCCAAACCCACGTTGCGTGCTGATTGAGTTTTGAGTGCCTGGCATTCCACAGCCGTGCCAGCCATTCGTAGGTGTGCGGAGCCTCTCTGCGCATGACTTCTGCGGACACAGGGTCATTGCCAAAGTGGCGGTACATGGAGGCAAAGTAGCCGAAATCGGCGACACTGGGGTGGCTGCCAAGCAGGTAGGGTTGGCTTGCGAACACGGCTTCCATGGTTTCCAGTTCGCGATAAAGCATGTCACGGACTGAACTTGAATTGTGTTTGTTCATGCCATCGTCATACAGCCACTCATTGAGCTGGCGCCTAGCGAAATAAAACCCTAGCGGAATTGCCAGCTGCCGCGAAATCATCTTTGCCGCCATTGTCCGGCCCAGCGCTACCCTGGAAATTTTCGGTACCCAGCGCCACCACATTGCTGGCCGCCACAGCCATTCGTCGCCATAGTCCTCAAGCAGCAAGGCGATAAACGCCAGGGCAGGGTCGGTGGGGATTACTGTGGAGTCAGTGTGTTGGGTTTCAAGCCAGCGGATCATAGGTGTAGTGTCCAAAAGCCACTGGCCGTCGCTCATTTCGATGGCAGGCATTTTTTGTATACCGGTTTTTTGCGCAACTTTGCGCATAGCCGGCTGATCTACCTCTATCAGCGTGTGCGCGATTTCTTTGTAACGTAAGTAGGCCTCCAGTTTGCCACTGAAGTAAGAGATATCTGATTTGTAAACAGTGTAGCGATTGTCCATGCAGGGAATCCTAACTGAAATAAAGCATTAGCAGGCCAAATAGTGTGTGTCAGCGCAGAAAATCTAGTTCACAGCTGATGTTATTAGTTAACTATTGCGGTTCCTACTTGCCACCTCTACCCCTAAAATAAAGCCATTGTGACGGCGCTATGGCAACTACAATACCAATAATGCCACAGTGTATAGTCAGTGCTCAGGCCAGCGGGGATCTGCCCCATGGTAGCGAGTAACAAATGAAGGAGCCACATCATCACCTCCCCGGGGTCTGCACTTAAGGGTAATAGCATTCGCGTCATCGCCGGTTTGGCCGTGGGCGCCGCGTTGCTGTACCTGACAGTGAAAGATCTCAGTTGGGGTGACGTGAGTACTCAGCTCTCTACTTTGGCCTATGGCTGGGTATTGTTGGCCCTGGTTCTTTACTGGTTGGAACTTTCCGTTCGGATTGTCCGTTGGGGCACGCTGCTAGCGCCATTGCGGAGCTCTTTGCCGATCACTACTGTGGCCACGGCGTTCGTGTCTGGTTACGCCGCTAACAATGTTCTACCCGCCAAGTTAGGCGAGCCTTTTCGTGCTGATCTGTTGGGCAGGTTAGGGGGCGTGTCGCGAATGAGCGCCTTTGGGTCGATTATTGTTGAGCGTATGTTTGACCTCGTCGTGGTGTTGGGTATGACCACGTGGGGTGTTTTGCTCGTCTCCAGCGATCACCTCGATACGCTGGCTGATGTGAACAGAGGGCTTGCAGCGCTGCTGGTGCCGTTTATTTTGTTGGCCGGTGGTCTGTATTTTGTTGTGAGCCGCAAGAATAATTTTCTCGTCGTTCGCCTCAAATCCATGAGTGAGAAAGTGCGCAATTTGCTTGATGGGCTGGAGATACCTAGCTCGTCGGGTAGTTACCTCAAGCTCACGCTCTCAACGCTGCTCATTTGGACACTCAATAGCTCGGCGATGTGGTCGATTCTTATGGCCTTGGATGTGCAGCTGACCATGAGCCAAACGGTGATGTTGATAGGGCTCACTGGTATCTCGGCTTCAATTCCTGCCGCTCCTGCTGGTATCGGTACACTGCAATATGCGTTTTATCTTGCCGCTATTTTGTATGACTTTCCCACTTCAGCCGCTCTGGTAGCATCGGCGCTGGTGCAAATCGTGTTGCTGGGTAGCGCAACGTTGGTTGGGGCCCTGGCCTATAGCAATGCGGTTTCTCGGCACCTTTTGCCGCGCGCTCCGGCAGAGCAACGATAATGAACGAGAGCCTGCAGCGCCAATCAAACTTTACGACCTTTGACGGTCAGCTTTCGCTGCAGACGACTCATCAGCGCCCTGATCGTTACAGTCATTTAGAGCAGGCGGCCCCCGACGTTTTCTGCATACCGCGTGGCCGCGGGTATTCCTACAGCGCCGCCAGTTTTGGCAAAGATTCGCTCGTGCAAGATATGTCCTTGTTCAATCGGTTTTTGCACTTTGACGAGGAGGCAAGCACCCTAACGGTTGAGCCCGGAGTGACTTTGCAGGCGCTAATGGCCTGGGCGATGCAGAGAAAGCTTTATTTTCCTGTGATGCCCGGCTACCCACTCATTACCGTAGGTGGTTGTGTTGCGGTGGATGCGCACGGTAAAAATCCAGCCAAAGACGGTACGATGAAAGACTGGGTTCAAGCACTCACTGTTTTGCACCCTGCCAAAGGTTACCAGCAGTGTTCGCCGCAATTGAATACACAGTTGTTTGAACTCACCTGCGGTGGGTTCGGGCTGACGGGCATCATTACGAATATAACGTTGAAACTGTTGCCACTGCCGTCCACACAGCTGGCGATGCAACAGACGCACGTGGCTAGCCTTGGCACGGCCATTGAACTGCTAGCATCGGATGATTCAGACGTTCTGTATAGCTGGCATGATCTGTGTTTTGGGTCAGATTTCGGTCGTGGCATTGTTCACTCAGGGGAGTGGTGCGAAGGGCCGGTCGCCCTGAGTGAGAAAACCGGCCAGATCGAAATACCTCGCTACCCGCCAATGACCGCTCAGTCTCGCGCCCGTCTGCCGTTTAGCCTCTGGAACCGGCTGAGTGCGCGCATGGCAAATTCGCTTTTACTAGCTTTGAGTAAACGCCAATCGCCAGAATCCAGGGTCAGTCTTTTTGCGGCCTCATTCCCCTTTGCCGGTAACCCGTATTTCCATACTTTTTTTGGCTCGCAAGGCTTAAGTGAGGCGCAGATACTGGTGCCTAGTGCTGGCATCACAAGTTTCCTTGCCGCACTGGAGCATTTGATACAAACAACGCAAGCGCCGACCATGATGGGCTCGATAAAAGCCTTTCGCGGTAGCGCGCAGGCACTGAGCCTCAGTGGGTCGGGCTATCTCGTGACTGTCGTTTGTTATACAGCAAAGAACGTGACCGCTTTTCTGGATTCGCTTGATCAGCTCACCCTTGAGCATGCAGGCCAACCCAATCTGACCAAAGATTCACGGGTACCTCAACGCATCGCAGAACGGACGCTGCCGCATTTCGAGTCCTTTAAAGAGCGCCTTGTGACCTACGATCCGCCAAGGCTGATGCGTTCTGAATTGTCAGCAAGGCTGGGCTTACTGTGACGTACATTATTGTCGGAAGCTCTTCCGGTCTCGGGCGTGCATTGGCGCAGCGGTTTGCTCAGCAGGGCAATGAACTGGTGCTGATTTCTAGAGATGCTCGCGATACGCAGGCGCTGGCCAGTGACCTTCAGATTCGCTATGACGTGAAGGTCAGCGCGCTGAAGCTCGACCTCAATGTGGAACAAATGGATTGCGGGCCCATTGACGACTGTCTCCGTGATCATGCGCCATTAGCCGGCTTGTTGCTGCCCGTTGGAATTAACGCTGACGACGACTGCGTAGGGCAAAGTAGCGACAATCTGCACATGCTAAACCGCGTGAATTACCTCTCGCCGTGCCAGCTAGTGAATCACTATCTAAAGCCTATTGAAGCCGCAGGCGGCGCCATTGTCGGCTTTGGCAGCGTGGCCACAGCGCGGGGTCGCTCGCGTAACTCCGCCTATGCGGCGGCAAAACGTGGCTTGGAGTCGTACTTCGAAAGTTTGCAACACCATGCGGCACAAAGCGGCTTTACCAGCGCTTTTTATGTTCTGGGGTATCTGGATACCAATCTGGCCTTCTCCCAAAACCTGCCTTTTCCTGCGGCATCCCCGGAAAAAGTCGCCGAGGTGGTGTTTCAGCGGCTTGGAAAGAGTGGGAAGCGGTTCCTACCGTGGCCGTGGTATTTTCTGTATCGTGTAGTGCAATTCTTGCCTTGGGCGATTTTCAAACGCATGTCGTTTTGATGCTATGACAGACGCAAAACCTAATATCAGCCTCTTTTTCCCTGTGTATAACGATGAGCACACAGTGCGAACTGTGGCTCAACGCGCAGTTGATCTATTGGAAGAAGTCGCCAACGAGTATGAAATAATAATCGTTAACGATGGGTCTCCCGATGAGTCAGGCGCCATCGCAGACGAGTTAGCCGCCGGCAATGAGCGCATTCAGACCATTCACCACCCACAGAACAAAGGGTATGGCGCGGCTATGCAAACGGGTATTGCGGCCTCCCAATTTGAACTCATCTGTATGATCGATGGGGACAACGAGTACGATGTGTTTGATCTTAAAAAAATGCTCGCGGTGAGAGAATATTACATGCTGGTGATAGCCTTTCGGTACCGCAAGCTGTATTCCACTAAGCGCATTTTTATTTCCTTTGTTTACAACGCAGTGTTGCGTGTTGTTTTTAAGAGCCCGTTTCGCGATATTTCAACGGGTATACGGTTGATGCACCGGTCATTGTTTGATGGCTTGGAGCTCACCTCGAATAGCCCGTTTATTGGCGCGGAGTTAACGTTGAAATCGATGTTGCGCGGATACCCGGTGGGCGAGGTGGGTATTCAAACCTTTCCGCGCAGCTTCGGTGAAGGCTCTGCAACATCGATGAAGAACATCATGGGGACTATCAAAGATATCTGGAAGATTCGTAAGGAAATATTTTCCGACTCTTATGATATGCCGGAAGGGCGCATGCGCGAGTAAAGCACGCTATGGATGATCTGGATAAACTCTACCGCATACGGTTTTCGCAGCAGCAGCGCGAGGCGAAAGACCGTGTGTGGAAAGTACTATGTGAGGATTATTTTCAGCGTTATATTCCCAACGCCGCAACAGTGTTGGAGATTGCCAGCGGTTACGGCGAATTTATCAGACACATTGATGCACAGAAAAAGATAGCAGTGGATTTAAATCCAGACTCGGCAGACTGTCTGGGTACCGATATCGATTTTCATTTGGGTAGCGCGGCGCAGTTAGACATGCTCGCCGATAACTCTGTTGATGTTTGCTTCAGTAGTAACTTTTTTGAGCACCTGCCGGATAAAGAAGTAATGGATCAGGTGCTGGTTGAGGCACGGCGTGTCTTAAAGCCCGGCGGTATTTATCTGGCGATGCAGCCGAATTTGCGCTGTGAGCCTGGCAAGTACTGGGATTACTATGATCACGTGTTACCGCTAACCCATCTTTCATGCAAAGAAGCGTTTGAAAAAGCCGGCTTAACTGTTACCAAATTGGTGCCCCAATTTATTCCCTTCAGCACCGATTCAAAACTACCGCAGCACCCCTTACTGGTAAAAGCCTATCTGCACCTACCCATTGTTTGGCCGCTGCTGGGTGGCCAGTTTGTTATTGCTGGCGAGAAACGTGCTTAGCTGCTGCGGGCAAACTAGCTGAGCATTTTGGCTGTTCCAGTGCACTAATTATTGGGCGTGGGTGTCTCTTCGCAATCTGGCTGGGGCCTGCAGGGTGGTTTGTATATCCCTAGATCGATCGCCTCCTGCATCACGCCATTGGAATCACTCATCCCGTAACCAAAGACTTCGTAGTGGCCTTTATTAAACTTTGCATAGCGTTTATCGAGCATTTTCTGGAGCGGGGCGTCGAAATGCTGATACACCCAGATGCTAAACAGACATGCCAAGAAGGTGACGGCTAACGCAGCGCGGCCCCGAAACAGTTTAAAGTTAAGCTGAATTAGCATGGCTACGGTGCAGACGAAAAGCACAGACATAAAGCTGTAGCGTGAATCGAGAATGTAATCAGAGGTGCCCACCAGCGCGCGGCCATAGGTAACAGCCGCCGCTGAGGCTGCAACATACCAACAACAAAGCGTCAGGCGAAGATCGCGCCGAAACAGTCCGACCAGGCTAATGTAGATGAGTGCGCAGAGAAGTATGGCGCCGATTGCTCCGGCAATATACGTACTTTTATCGGTGAAGGCTGAGCCCAGCATCACTAGGAAAAAGCCACTGTACCGCGTTGCGGCTTCTGAAAACGTTGGGTCTATCAGTAGACCGGGGAGGACCAGTTTGATTACCTCTGGGTCAAAGTTCTTCCAGTTGTCATGGTCGACGCCTGTAAATCCGGCGTGCCACGCCAGCATCATCACCGCCGCTATTCCAGCCCAGGCGATGGGGTAAACCCAGGAACGTTTATCGTTAAACAAGCTTTGGTGCACTAGAGAGACTAAGCCGAAGACCCAGACAGTCTGCGCAGCGGCGAGCGTTAGTGATGCTAGTGTGCAAAACAGTACACCCCAAAAAAAGCGCACAGGCCTCACTTGATGAAGCGCAAAAATGCAGCCGAACGCGTAGGTAAAGGAATAGCAATAGGCAAATGCAGGTTGGCTCCACAGCACGATCGTGAACGTGCGAATATGCAATAGGAAGAGAGCACTGGAGAGCAGATACACCCAGCGTAAAGGGTGTTCTTTTGCAGCCAAATACAGCATAAACAAAATCAGCGGCAGGGAGACATTCGCTAGCAGCGTCAGCGTACGGAAGTTCAACTCACCTTCGATGAGGTAGGCCAGGTAAACCTGAATTCTCGACGCGCTTGTTCGATGGTCGTTGTATTGCGTATACCAATCCGACATCGCCTGCTGAAACGATGCGGCATTCTCAATGTTTACGAGTACCTGCACGAAATCGAAAATACCATCGTGGTGCGGAACATTGAGTGCATTCGCCAATAAATAGGCGAAGAAGTACACGAGTAATGCCCAGAAGGCCGCCATTGGCAGCCAGCGAATCAACCATTGTGATAAGGCTGTAGTTCGCGCTTCCGAGGTGTCATGGAGAGGGTTTACTTGTGTAGTTACATCAGACATAGACGCGTAGCTGCAGTGAGTGGCGTTCAGCTGATTGCGTATTTTTCGCGAGTGCTAAGCGGCCGGAGTGGGTCGTTATTTTTGTCTGAGTATACCCGAGATGTTGGCTTCACCCTAGATGGCTGATGTCGTCCGCGCCGGCACTGATGCTTTTTGTGATGTTGAGCAACGTTTTTGCGGCCTATCTATTGTCGATTCGTCTAATCCGTTCAGGAGCTGGCGCACGTGCGTTACGCCTTCTAGGCTAGTGCGTTCATGCTATTGAAAAGAGGCACAGGGCTAATGCGGTTTTCCGGTGGAACACCCTGCGATCGACAAGGAGTGAACCTAGGCGCGCTAGCTGTGCGCCCCCAACATAACGTATCGTCAAATGCCGCGCGTCTGATGACATTGGGCCGCGGGCTAATGATAGGCGTAGTACTGTGTTTTCTGTTTGTACCTACCAGCCTCGCTGTAGAGGAAGTTCGAGTCTATCGCTGTACCAACGGCTCTGGCGTTGTGGAGTTTTCAGACCGCTATTGCGGCGGTGACGCCACATTAACCACGGTGCATCTTTACCCCACCAGTGGAATGAGTCTCGAAGTGCAGGGGAGCTTCGACGCAGTTGAACAAGCCAATCAAGATAGAGCCGTTCGCAGGGGAGTGGCCAGGAGTAACCGGTTACTGTCGAAACTTTCTACTGACTATAATTCTAATCGCAAGGCACTGGAGAAAAAGCGGGAGAAGCTAGCAAAAAATGCGCTTCAGAAAGTGAATACCCGCGATATCACGTTAAAGTTGGAAGCGCTGAAGAGCAGCTATCTTCACGACAAAGATGTGCTAACTCGGCAACTGCGCAATGTTAAAAATCAATGAGTATTCTCTA
>JBGCDE010000044.1:0-3387 GCA_045105115.1 Pseudomonadales bacterium
TCGGCGTCACCAACGTACGACAAATGATTTACTTTACTGCCAGCACCCAATTCAGATTTCTTCATTTCAACGAAGTTACCTACTTTGGCGCCGGGTTTTAATACGCTGCCTGGGCGTAGTCGTGCAAACGGGCCTACTACGCAGTCGTTTTCAACTACCGCGTCTTCTAATACGCTGTTGGCTTTGATTTCTACGCCGTCACCAATCGTTGAGTTACTGATTACGCAGTTTGGGCCAATGCTAACGTTTGAGCCTAATTCCACCTTACCTTCAAACACGCAGTTCACGTCTACCATGCTGTCTTGGCCATGTGTTAAGGAGCCGCGAACATCAAACCGGGCGGGGTCCATAATGGCTAAGCCGTCGGCAAGTAATGCCTCTGCTCGCTGGCCTTGGTATACGCGCTCTAAGGCGATGAGTTGGGTTCGGCTGTTCACACCTTCCACTTCGCTGTGGTGTTCGGGGTGAACGGCTTTTACGCCAGCGCCACTATCGGCGGCCATCGCAATTAAATCCGTCAAGTAATACTCGCCTTGGGCGTTATCACTTGAGAGCTTGGGTAACCACTCTTTCAGGCGGGCGGTGGGTAAGGCCATAAAACCGGTGTTAATTTCCTGAACCTTCAGTTGTTCTGCGTTTGCGTCTTTTTGTTCTACGTTGGCAATCACATCACCACTATCATTTCGAATAATGCGGCCGTAACCCATGGGGTTATCAAAAATAGCGGTTAGCAAACCCATGCTGCCGTCAGCGGTTTGTTCCAGCAGTTTTTGTAAGGTACTTGCTTGGATTAAGGGTACGTCGCCGTACAAAATAATACTGGTGCTGTCGTCGCGTAAGTCGGGCACGGCTTGTTGCACGGCGTGGCCGGTACCCAGTTGTTCTTCCTGTAGGGAAAACTGAATATCACTGCCGCTGTCTAGCGCTTTCACTTTGTCGGCGCCATGGCCCACCACAATATTAATTTGGGCATTCGGCAGCTGACGAGCGGTACTGATCACGTGCGAAAGCATGGATTTGCCAGCGATAGGATGAAGTACTTTGGGTAACGCAGAGCGCATGCGCGTGCCTTGGCCGGCGGCAAGAATAATTACGTCAACGTTCAAGGTGTCAGGCTCCAGCTCAGGATGTGGGAAAGTAGGCCGCTAAGTGATTGAATCACTCTATAAAACTTAGCATAAAAACAGCCTGACTATGATCTCCCTTTATCGTTTGGGAGCGTGAATAGTCTCGTAGAATATTTCGACCATTTGTCGGTTTATTGATCAACAGGCACAAAAAAAGGAGGCCTTGGCCTCCTTTTCTTCTTACTGCTTCTTTTTGCTGCCGAAGGCCTTACTTCACTTTCTTACGCAGTTCCTGAATGGTACGCAATTGCGCAGCAGCTTCTGCCAACCGTGCAGCGGCTTTGCTGTAATCCACATCAGACGCTTTTTGTGCCAGCTCTTGCTCGGCTTGCTTCTGCGCTTCTTCAGCAGCGGCTTCATCCACATCATCGGCGCGAATCGCGGTGTCAGCCAAAACCGACACTGTGCTGCTTTGCACTTCCAGAAAACCGCCGGAGGCGTAGTAGATTTGCTCTTCGCCACCTTGCACGGTAATGCGGATGGGGCCAGGGCTCAGGCGGGTTAGCAAGGGCGCGTGACCGGGGTATATACCCAGCTCACCGCTGATGCCGGTTGCCGAAAGCACTTCCACCAGCCCGGAGAAAATTTCTTCCTCTGCGCTGACGATGTCGCAATGTACTGTCATAGCCATATTCGTTACCTGTCAGGCAAGCTTACATGCTGCCGGCTTTCTCAACTGCTTCGTCTATGCCACCCACCATGTAAAAGGCTTGTTCTGGCAAGTCGTCGTATTCTCCGCCTAAAATGCCTTTAAATGCAGTGATCGTGTCTTTAAGTGACACGTACTTACCAGGCGAGCCAGTGAAGATTTCCGCCACAAAGAACGGCTGCGACAAGAAGCGCTGAATTTTACGAGCACGGCTAACCGTTTGCTTGTCCTCTTCAGACAGTTCGTCCATACCCAGAATGGCGATAATGTCTTTCAGCTCTTTATAACGCTGCAGTACGGATTGCACACCGCGCGCTACTTCGTAGTGTTCCTGGCCGATAACCAGTGGGTCCAACATTCGAGAGGTTGAATCCAGTGGGTCAACCGCCGGGTAAATACCCAGTTCAGCGATTTGACGGCTCAGTACCAAGGTTGCATCCAAGTGAGCAAAGGTAGTGGCCGGTGAGGGGTCAGTCAAATCATCCGCCGGTACGTATACCGCCTGGAACGAGGTGATCGAGCCGGTTTTGGTTGAGGTGATTCGCTCTTGCAGAGCACCCATCTCTTCCGCCAGTGTTGGCTGGTAGCCCACCGCTGAAGGCATACGGCCCAGCAGTGCTGAACACTCGGTGCCCGCCAATGTATAACGATAAATGTTGTCGACGAACAACAGTACGTCACGGCCTTCATCACGGAATTTCTCCGCCATGGTCAGTCCGGTCAGTGCCACACGCAGTCTGTTTCCAGGTGGCTCGTTCATCTGGCCGTACACCATGGCCACTTTCGATTTGGAGAATTCCTCAACGTTTACAACGCCGGATTCCTGCATTTCGTAGTAGAAGTCGTTACCTTCACGAGTTCGCTCACCTACACCGGCAAATACTGACAAGCCGGAGTGTGCTGTGGCGATGTTGTTGATCAATTCCATCAGCGTTACGGTTTTACCAACACCCGCACCACCAAACAGACCAATCTTACCGCCTTTCGCGATCGGCATAATCAGGTCAACAACCTTGATGCCGGTTTCCAGCAGTTCAACGCTGGCCGCTTGCTCTTCGTAGCTTGGCGGGTCACGGTGAATCGGCATGCGCTCTTGCTCGCCGATTGGGCCTTTTTCATCAATTGGGTTGCCTAACACATCCATGATGCGGCCTAGGGTTTCAATACCTACGGGTACTGACAGGGCGGCACCGGTGTTATCAACTACCAGGCCACGCTTTACGCCTTCGGTTGAGCCCATCGCAATGGTGCGCACAATGCCGTCGCCGAGTTGTTGCTGTACTTCCAGCACCAGCTCTTTGCCGTCAACATTCAGGGCGTCATAGACATTGGGTACGGCTTCGCGGTCAAATTCCACGTCGATAACAGCACCAATGACTTGAACGATACGTCCGCTACTCATTTGTTGTGTCCTCTATAGTTCACACTTACATTCTTTTAAAACGTTTTTGTACGTCAGCTTACGGCTGCCGCACCACTCACAATTTCAGACAATTCCTGCGTAATCGCAGTTTGTCGTGCTTTGTTGTAAATCAATTGCAGCTCGTCGATCAGGTCGCCTGCGTTTTCAGTCGCATTCTTCATGGCGATCATTCGTGCTGCTTGCTCACA
>JBGCDE010000045.1:0-5673 GCA_045105115.1 Pseudomonadales bacterium
CATTGCTGCTGTGTCTGGATCATCTTCCAACATGGGGATCATACGATTGTCTGGGTAAAGATCATGCAGCAACCCGAGACTTTCGATGAACGTCGAGTCATCAACTATCATTGACGCGAACTGGCAGTTGTTCCAAGCAACGAGAGTTTTGGTATATGCCCCGGGTGAGGTTTCAACTTCTTGGTTTTGTAGGTTTATTACCGAAATCAGCTTACGTTGAACCTTGGTGTTAGTGCGTACCTTTTTTGCATGAATGGTCGCGAATTCAACCAAACTGAGCGAACCACTAACTAAATGAAGCTGTGTCCAATGCGGGGTGTTACCGTTTTTACCAGACTTATTTGCGAGCTGTCGATGTGCCGCCCGACGTACCTGTCGCAGCTTTTCAAACCCAATAACCCGTCGGGCTGGATCAGGGTTTCTTACCCATGCCAAACCGTTGGTGTAGAGGGTCCACGCTAGTTCAAGCTGGTTGAGGTCTGCTGGCTTCCCTGTTTCCCACTGAGGCTGAGCGATCAGAGCTTTTGCAGTTATTGCCTCTGCCAGTTTTGGCTGACCCTTTTGCAGAGCAACAATCCCATCGTGTGCAGCATTGCCAATAATGTCTGCAGATGGAGCGGGATCGATTGGGAAATGAAACATGTCTCCGGTTTTGGCAATGATTCCCTCGTATTCCTTTGGGGCCAAACCGGCATTCAGCCAGTTCATAACGGTCTTTACGTCGCGGCCAACTTGTAGCGCGAAGTATTGTTTTGTCCAGAACCCTAGGGATTCTTCGGTGAGTTCACTTTTTTCTTTAGCCATTGTGAAAATCCTTTTCTTTCTTTTGTCTCTTCTTTCTTACTCGCAATAAGACTACTCATCGACCAGTAGAGTTCCAAATTTCAAGATAGGTAATACGGAAAATTTCCTGAAATATTTCAGACAAAAATATCAGAAAAAATCCCGAAAAAAACGAATAAAAACCTTATATATCAAGTACTTAAAAATTTTAAATTGATTTTCAATAGGTACAATGGTTCTGCGAAAAACGACGAATACACATAAAAACCAAAGGAGAAGTTATGGCTATTTCAGATTTTAAGAAAACGGTTTTAGCGGCTGCGGTAAGCGCAGCGCTTTTGGCGGCGCATGGATATGTGTCAGCTGAACCCAACCCGACGGTTTCTAGCTACGAGGTAACAGCGGAAGAGCTTTCGGGGCAGTACCGCGATGCATTGGATAAGACGCGAGCGGAAAAAGATGCTGCAGATGCCAGGGTTGAGTCCTTGGAGCGAGAAAAAGATCGTCTCGACAACGCAGCCGACAACCTTGAAAAGACTGCAAAGGAAGTCGCTAACGACCAGAAAGACATAGCTCAGGATGAAGCTCGCTCGGGACCAGCGAAAAGTCCCGGTGACGTTGCCGGTAAAGCACAGCGCGGTGCAGAAACTGCCGCCAATGGGAAAAAGCTCATTGATGCATATGGTGATGCTATCGATTCTGCTCTGGACGATTATGACAAAACTGTTGGTAACGGCGATGACGTTGACGCTCAGCTAGATGATGCCAAGGCCGATGCTGAGAAGGCAGAAGAAAACTTGAAGAACGTCGAGAGCTGGGGCGAAAACGCGAAGACTTTAAAGGAATCGGCTGATAGGAAGGCCGCGCAGAAGGCGGAAAGTGTTCCCGAATCAGAAACCGCGCCCCCGGCTGCCAAGCCAGTAAAACCGGCTAAGCCAGCAAAACCGTCCGATGGTCCTCGCGAACGCCCAAGCGCCCGAGAGCATGATGCTCGCGACATGATGGACACGCTCGACAAGGATGGGTCAGTAGATGGTGATCGATTCGATCGCCACGACCATCGGAATACAGCCTAGTGGTAACCCATCAGAGGGGAGACATCTCCCCTCGCTAACAAGGAGTAGTAAATGAAAACAGCAATCGCACTATTTTTTGCATTGTCGGTAGGCATCGCTCACGCGTCTCACCCTGATCGTGAACGACCTTCAATACGGCTCGTTGAACCGGGACCAAGTATTGACTGGTGCTGCCACGACCTAGGTGATCTTGAAGTTTGCGGGCCCTGTGGTGGAGTAATTCATTGTGACTTTGGTTCGCAAAAAGATTGGTAGATCTTGATCGTGAGGTCGCTACAGAGCGGCTTCACGACTTCGAAAATGACCTTTGTGCATATGAGGGCTGTTATGAAGAAATCGAAGACTCAGTACGAACAAAATCATCGCTTGGCCAAGGTTGTCGTTTGTGCCTTGTACATCTTGATTGGTATTGCCAGTATCGAGCTTAACAACCCATATCCGGCTCTTGTTTGCGGGACCACGGTCTGGTTTTTTGGAGTTAACCCAATGGCGTACTTAATCGAATTTTTGCGTAAGCAACCGCACCGCCACAACCGCGTTTAGTCTTCATCACTCTCTCATTTGAGTATTCATGGCTTCATGTATACATGTATTTATGCATCAATCCGAACACCTTTCTTCTGAAACAGTAGCTCCAGCGCTTCCATCATTAGAGCCTGTTTTGGCGTTTTAGTCTCAAAAGCTAGTACCCGCATGGCTTCGGCTATGTTTTCCGGCACATGAACCGTTAGCGCTTTTGTACCTTGGCGAGACGGCGCTACGTAGCTTCCAGATTGATTTTCTGCGGGTAACGGCGTTTCCGACTGCATTTGCTCACTTTTCTTGGCCAATCCCGCTAACTTAGTTATTGCTGAATTGTCATTCTTTGGCATGAATGTTCTCCATAACATAATCGAGCAGTGCGCTTATTTCCGTAGCCGCTTTGCTTTCGGGCTCAAACTCACCGGCTGTTTGGCCGTATTTTTGAGCCCTGCCGTGGGCTTTTCTCTGGTGTATAAGCACTGGGCACACATTCGCACTTATGACGTTAAAGGCTTCTAGTACGTCTCGTGTTTCTGGACCGCCCATGGGCGGCACCTGGTTTAGCACCACTGCGTACCGCCGCTCAAACTTTTGCAATACTTTCACTGTCTCTCTGGCGGACTCGAAGTCCATAACTTCTGGTCTGCAAGGAATTAGGGTTAGATCTGAATGATCGCTAGCGTCAACAGCAACGTCTCGGGCCACTGGAGAGGTATCGATAATTGTTAGCTCTGCCCCACTCTCTTTTACCTGGTCTAGTCGCTGGCTGAGCATAGCTGGTAGGCACCCGATAACCGCCGGTGCCTCAGACTCCCTTCGCTCAAACCAAAGAGATGCCGAAGCCTGCGGGTCTAGATCCAGCACACAAGTGACTAGTGGGCTGGCTACGGCCAGGGATAGTGCTAGCGTCGATTTTCCGACCCCACCTTTCTGCGACGCTATCGTGAGTGTAATCATACCGTTATGCCGTTATGCCGTTATGTATACATGAATTCATGCCGTCATCGATTCCAAGACCTAAATAGCAAGCGTTGGCATGCTTAACCTATTCATCGATTTGCCGCGCACTCTAGCTGTGTTCATGCAGGCCTGGCAACACATATACATGTATACATGTATACATTCAGGCTCGAAGTGGATAGAATTTTTAAAGAACCAGACGGTAGTTTAAAAGGGGATCGGAATGGTAAAGACAGTTGCTTACATTCGGGTTAGCACCCAAGGCCAGGCAGAAGATGGTGTGAGTCTGGATATGCAGCAAACCAAGATAGAAGCCTGGTGCAACCTGCATGATGCTGAGCTGGTTGGTAGCTTTGCCGACAAAGGCATCTCTGGCATGAAATCTGATCGACCTGGGTTCATTCAAGCGGTAGAAGCCGCCAAGCAGGCCAAGGCTGCATTGGTGGTTTATTCGATCTCTCGGCTTAGCCGCTCAACCATTGATCTACTAACCACCGCTGAGGATCTGCAAAAGGCCGGATGTCACTTGGTGAGCTTGAGTGAGCAAATTGATACCGGTAGTGCCGCTGGGCAAATGGTGTTCCGCATGTTGTCGGCAATGGCGCAATTTGAGCGTGATTTAACCTCAGAGCGCACCTGCGCAGCGCTGGCACACAAAAAATCCAAAGGTGAGCGGGTAGGGTCTATTCCGCACGGATTTAAACTAGGTTCTGATCGTATACGCCTGGTGAGAGATGAAACTGGCCAAAGCGCGGTGTTGTTGGCTAAGCGTTTGCGGTCCGAAGGGCAAACCTTTCAAGCTATTGCTGACCAGCTAACCGCTAGGGGCATCAAGAACCGCCGTGGTGCTGAGTTCAAGCCGATGTCGGTACGTAATATGGTATTGGCCGTTTAGCCGAAACTGCGATATTTCCAAGGCAAAAAAAAGCCGGACAATTTCAGTCCGGCCTTAAATCAATCCGCCAAAGCGGTTATTTCATGCGCAGCTTGCTGCCGCCATTTTCTGTAAAGTTAAAGCTTCGGTCGTGGGCTTATTTTCTATTGCCTTGGTTTTTATACCTAGTCTTTTGGCGCGGGACATACCGCCATTGTCTATTGCCAAGTCCAATGATGCCTCGTCACTATCGCGGTCTCTGCTCACTATGCGCAAAATGTCGGCTTCAGTTACGCCGGAAGCGTGTAGCGTGCCGTACGCGCCTTCTAGATCGTTGTAGTAGCTCTTCACAAGCTTTTGGAACTCCACATAACGCATATCGGTTGGCAGTAGTGATTCAGCATAACCGACAACAAAAGACTTGATGGGTAACGGTATAGCCGCGAACTTTAACTTTTCAAACCAATCTAGCTTCAGCTTATGGTCTCTTTTTTTGATGCGCTTCATCGTAACGTCGCGTGCAGCGTTACCGATTTTATTCAAGTTCATTAGAGCACTCCCACAGTGTCAAGTAAGTTTCATATGTTGGGCTGATGGAAATCATACAGCCTGAAGGTTTCCCATACGCCCCCAATTTTTGGGGTATATGAGTTTGGAAATTGATTTGGCATTAGCATTAGTAAGAAGGACAGTACTTCAAGCGCTCATCGAACTGCTTCAGCGCTTGCTCGTGCGCGCCTGCGCCGAGCGGTTGGCAAGCCGTTAGGATTTTGTGGAACTCAGCCTGGTGTTTTTCTCTGGATTCACCAGACATCGCCGCGGCATGGCGCATCAGCCGACATTTGATGTTAGAGAACGCTGTTGTTTGCATGTGATTCTTGGCACCACGTGAATTGATCACCTTCACGTGCTCCGGGCGCGGAACGAGTATCGTGCGTTTTTCACGGATAAGTTCTCGCGTGATCGCAACCACCTTCTTCTCGGTGAAGAAATCTTGCTGCAAAAATTGGTTGGCAATGGGTGCAATGATCGCTGGATAGATGTATCGGTGAGCATCAATCAGAATTTCTAGGTAGCTTTTCTGACCTTCAACCGACTGGCTGAACTCAAATACGCACATGGCCTTGGGGTTCACCAGCCAAGAGTTTTCGCCACTATTTTTAATTTTGTCTGCGTCTATCTCTAACATCTTTGCCTCCCTAGTCGGCAATGTACCGTTTTTGGATAGCCTCGAGATTAACGTACGACCTATTTGGTTAATACCCCAATCTTTGGTGGTAATGGCGCAGCAAACCATTCATTACCACCTGTCTGATTGGTACAAATATTTGGTGTCGTTTGAGGCGTTTGGAATCGCTACCGTGTCTTCAACACATAGCCCTGCCGGCTAATAACCCTGTCGAGGAGAATGACCGTGACGACGAAAACCAAAGCTAAGAACAACAACCTTAAAGAACT
>JBGCDE010000046.1:0-4950 GCA_045105115.1 Pseudomonadales bacterium
CCGCCAAGCCCACTCGTTGTGGGCCAGCGCCGGGCTCTCCTTCGGCGGCTCCGGTTACGCTCATCAAACCACCGCGGGCCTGTATTAGATAGTCATAGCCCGCTTCTTCGGCCATCGGTCCGGTTTGACCGAATCCTGTGATTGAACAGTAAATCAAACCGGGGTTGATTGCTTTTAGGTCGGAATAAGCAAGCCCCTTTTTGGCCAGGCCACCTGTTTTGAAATTCTCTACAAGTACATCACAGTGGCCTGCAAGTTCTCGAATAAGTTCCTGGCCTTCGGGCTTACCAATATCGATTGTGACCGAGTGCTTACCGCGATTGGCACTTAAGTAATAAGCAGCCTCGGCCGTTTCTTCGCTGTCTTTGTTCTTTAACCAGGGTGGTCCCCAATAGCGAGTATCGTCACCAACACCTGGGCGTTCTATCTTAATGACTTCGGCGCCAAGGTCAGCCAGAGTTTGAGTACACCAGGGACCTGCGAGCACGCGGCTTAGATCGAGAATACGAAGTCCTGTTAGCGGGCCAGCCATAGTTGCCTCAATTTTGAAAGAGTCACCAGAGGCAATACCTTAAATGATGTCACCCCAAGTATCCCTGTGTCATTTCCATTGAAACATCCCATAAGCGTTGCGCCATGTCTTGATCAAAGAAATGATTGGGCCCTTGTATGGTCACTGGATTGCAGTCTTCAAAGTAGGCGCCGTTGACACCCTTCAACACCGGGTTGCTTGCTACATAAACCTGAGTGGCTGCACCTTGTTCCGGGCTTTTGGCAATCACTCCGCCAAGCATATCAAATGCTCCGCGTATAAATGACGGTGCATTTCGGGCGATGTTGGTTTGGACCAGTCCGGGGTGGATTACATTAGAGGTGCTGGTGCCACCCGCAAGATTTTTCGATAGCTGCAAAGAAAATAATGCGTTGGCTAGCTTGGAACGGCCATAAGCAAAATTTGCATCGTAGTGCTCGCGTGCTGCTTCGCCACTCAAATGCGCAAAATCAAAGCCATTAGGTGCTGTTCGATAGCCAGATCGGCTACCCACATGAACTATTCTGCCACTCGGTCCTGCATTCACAGCAGCGAGCAAATTATTGACCAATACAAAATGACCGAGGTGATTAATAACAAAGGTTTTCTCTACTCCATTGATAAGTTCGAAGTCGAGAAAGTTCACACCTGCATTGCAAATGAGCATATCAAGAGGCTTGCCTGTCAGATTGAGCGCATTCTGTGTGGCCGTGGCGCAATGAACAGCGGATTGAAAATCGGAGAGTTCAAGTGCCAATGGCGTGGTGTGGCCCTGCACTTTAGCGCAGGCTGCTTCGGCCTTTTCCAGTGTGCGACCAGTGCCAAAGACATGAGCACCTCGCAAGGCTAGAACGCGCATGGTCTCAAAGCCCAAACCAGAGTTGCAACCGGTTACCAATGCGGTCTTTCCGCTTAGGTCCAAACCGGCGCTTACTTCCATTGCGGTGGACTCTGAGCCGAATTCACTGACTGGCAGAGAAGTATCAATAGAAATGCTGTGATCGCTGCTGCAAGCGCTAACAAAAGGCAGCGTGGTTGTACCTGCAGTTAACTTTAGAAATTGTCTTCGTTGCATGGACTTCGCTCTTCAGTGGTGATGTTCTGGATTATGAACCGATTTAGGAAAATTCCAAAGTATCATTAAGCGTTTACCGCTTGCGTACCGTAGTGGCAATGTTCTATAAAGTGCTTATGAAAAGCTCACCCTTGCGTACAATCACAACCGATGAGATAAACAGCTATCAAAAGGATGGTGTGGTATGTTTGCCTGGTCTTTTTGATAGTAGCTGGATTGACGTACTCGATCATGGTCTGACCGAGAACTGCAATGAACCTACTCAGCGCGCTCGAGTTTGGGACAGAGACGCGGAAGATCGAACCATGTTCTGGGACAGCCAGGCCTGGCTGCGGATTGAAGAGTATCAAAAATTTGTGTTCGACTCACCCGCTGCATTTATCGCCGGGCAGCTGATGGAATCTTCAACCGTTAACTTCTTTTTTGACGCGGTGTTTGTGCGCTCGCACGGCAGCCAGTTTGCAACACCTTGGCATCAAGATGAACCTTACTGGTCGGTGGATGGCTACGACACCTGTACTATCTGGATGCCGCTTGTGCCGGTCAAAAAGAAAAGTGCTTTGGCGTTTGTACCTGGGTCGCACCGTATTGATTCCGCTTTTTACCAATACAACTTCGGTGAGCTGAACCCGGATGGTAAAACCAACGTTGACCAGTCTAATTTTGCAGGCTTGGCAGACACCGAGTTACCAGATATTGCAGCGAACCCGGAATCGTTCGGTGTTGTCAGTTGGGATATGCAACCCGGAGACTGTGTGGCATTTAATGGCCGAACCCTACATGGTGGCTCTGGGCAGCTGGACGAGGGCAGTGATCTACGGGTCTTTACCAGTAAATGGCTGGGCGATGATGTGCGCATCAAGTTTCGCGAATGCGGCATGGACCCGGACCACAGTGCGATCATGACTGAGTATGGTCTGAAGCCAGGCGATCGTCCGGGCACTGAATTGTATCCGCACATTTGGTCGCGTTAGTGGTAATGGTCAATTAAACCCAACTATCGGTGACAAGTACCAAAAATTTTGCCATTGTTGTTGCCGTGAAAATGAAAAGAGATAGAAAGTATGGATAACGAAGCGCCTGATCAAGCCAGTGGACCCTGCGCAGGTTTCCGTGTATTGGAATTTGGCACTATGGTTTCCGGCCCTTTAGCCGGGCAAAATTTGGGCGACCTGGGCGCAGACGTCATCAAGATAGAAACTATGATGGGTGATACAGCGCGCTGGACGGGCCAACCTGTGCGCGAAGGTCTCAACGGTTTTTTTGCACAATTCAATCGCAACAAACGCGCTATTAGCGTAGACCTGAAGTCAGAACCAGGCCTTGCTGTTGTGCGTAAGCTAGCGAAAACAGCAGACGTAATTATTGTGAACTATCGCCCCGGTGTAATGGACCGTCTTGGTTTGGGTTATGAGGCGTTGAGCGAAGCTAACCCTGGCTTGGTGTACACCTGTGTATCCGGCTACGGGCCAGACGGACCTTACGCAGACCGCCCGGTTTACGACCTGGTAACTCAAGGTATGTCTGGCATTGCTCATATGCAGGGTACTGATGGCAAGCCAAGATTGATCCAAAGTGTTATGGCGGATAAAAGTGCTGCAATGGCTGCGGCATCAGCGATATTAGCGGCTTTGCTTGCGCGTGAGCGCAATGGCGGGGAAGGTCAGCTGATACACGTGCCCATGATTAATGCTTTCGCGCAGCTTACTTTGCCAGATGCTATGACAAATGAGGCGTTCCAGCCCAAAACTGGAGACGCACCGCCGATTCCACCTATTTTCCATGTGTGGACTTGCGCCGATGGTTTCCTCGTGGGTATGCCGATTGAAGACAAGCAATTCGCTAATCTGTGCAAAGCATTGGGTAGGGAGGAACTTGCAGAAGATGAGCGCTTCAAAGAAATTGCTAATCGACTAGGTCATACCGACACAATGATAGAACTGATCGACGCGGAACTTGGCAAATGGAAATGGCGCGAAGCGCTTGAGCAATTGAATAAACACGATGTACCGTTTGCGCCAGTGTATGACCTCGATGATTTTATGGACGATCCTCAGGTGAAACACAATCGAGCAGTATTCGACGCGGAAGATCCCAAGGGCGGAACAGCGCGCTATGTGCGCCACCCAGGCGTGTTTGAAAAGACACCTACTTCTTTACGCCGTCACCCACCGCGCTATGGTGAGCATACCGATGAAATATTGGCGGAAGCCGGGTTTGCCGCGGAAGAGATCGCACAGTGGCGTGCAGCCAAAGCTATTGCATGATTTAGCAATGAGGTAATAGCAGTATCAAGAGATTGTTCTTCGGATAGTGGCAGAGCTATCGCTAGACGCCTGTTTGACGATTTCAGAGCAAAGAGTATGAGTTATTTGGAAACGCTAATGCGATACAAGCAATGGACCAATGAGCTATTGTTTGCGGCCGCAAAAGAACTCACTCAGGAAGAGCTGACATCTCAACGTTCCATAGTGTTCGGTAGCGTTATTAGAACACTGCATCATACCTTTGCTATGGATGTGGTCTGGCAAGCAAACTTGCAGGGGCAGTCTCATTCTTTCTCTACCCGAAATCCGGATGAATGCCCGAGTTTAGAAACATTGTTTCTCGATCAGAGAGAGATTGATGGGTGGTACTTAAAGTATGCTGAGGCCTTGGAAAAAACTGACGAAGACGAAGTTGTTAATTTCACATTTGTTGGCGGTGGTGACGGCGCCATGACACGCAGAGACATACTTTTACATGTTGTAAATCATGGTACGTACCATCGCGGTAATGTCACTGGGATGATGTATGACTGCTCAGTGGAACCACCAACCACCGATTACTCTGTATTTTTAAAGCAGTATCGGGCAAATAGTTTGACGCTATGAGAGTCAGCAATGGATGACATTCCAAATAGTTACTCTATAAATGCGGCATTAACATGCAGTCTGACCAACGCTATCCCCGACCGTAAACGATTCATCAGCTTTCAGAACGGCGTTCAGGTGTGATTTTTGAGCCAAGCTACAATATCACTAACTCCTCTGATGTGTTCTTCCTTCGGCCCAAGTACACCTATAAATCCATGCGCATAACCGGGGTAGTCATTGTGCTGAACGTTGCACGCTGCTGCACGGAGTTGTTCGGCATACGCAACACCTTCGTCATGTAATGGGTCGTTCTCCGCCGTGAGTACAAGAGCCGGTGGCAAGTTAGTATGATCTGAATGCGACGAGGGAGTTGCTAATGGGTGCTCTGTTTGCCCTGGCTCCAGTGCAGTACTGTCAGTCAGGTAGCTATCCCAAAACCAGCGCATCTGGGCGGACGACAATGCGTAACCCTTGCCTTTAGTGATGTA
>JBGCDE010000047.1:0-2688 GCA_045105115.1 Pseudomonadales bacterium
AGAGCGAAGTCTACGTAAGCTCAGGTTACGGGTAACACGCCAGAAGGCGATGCAATACCCAACTCTCTTGAATAGGTAGCGAGCGGCGCAATTTCTTCGCAACTCCCCAGTGGGTGGTTTGGCTCACTGCGAGCGCGACACGTTGATGGCGCAACGTTGGTTGAAGAGAACAGTGTGAAGGCCGACGGCTCTACCATCGCTAACCTGGCACTTGGATGGCCAGATGATTCATGGCGGCTACAAGTTGATGTACTCAACCTGTTCGATTCTGGTGATCATGGCATCGATTATTTTTATGCCTCGAGATTACCAGGTGAGCCGGCGGAAGGCATGGAAGACAGGCACTATCATGTATTTGAACCGCGGCAGGTGCGAGTGCAACTGACGCGCAAGTTTTATGTTGGGCACCCCTCATGCGCCATCGTCGACTTATCCCATGAATTCACTAATTGCAGCGCTTGTTGACCGCGCGATATCGGCGAAGGCACAACACAAACCAAAAAGTAGGCGCGATTAAAAGCAACGGGGCGGCAATTGGCACAGACACGGCCGATCGATACAGCCATCCACCAACACGGTCATTAAAGCCGCTTCTAAACTGTGTGCTTATCCGACTACCATTCAAGGCCAACTCGCCGCTAAAGGGAGAAAAGCCGCTTGCTACCACTCCCCCGTAGACGAAATCCTCTGCGGGACTTAGCGTAGAGGTGAAGCCCCCCACCAAAAGAACCTCATAAAAAGGAAGAAAGCTCACTTGTCCCGTCGGCTCAAAGCCGGTGTTGTCTATGAAATCTTGTACAACGTTAAAACTAGAAGACGCATAACCGCCAACCCCGCCCTGAAAGGGCGTTGTAGCCCGAAACAATTCACCAACTTCTTCGGCACTCGCCCAGATCCAGCCACGAAGATCAGGGCCCACTACATCGTCACGCCTAATACTCCCCGTACACAATTTATCCCCACAAACCTCGTTGAAATCAAACCATGTAAAACCAAGTGTTAATGAGGGCTGTAACCATTCCCTATCATCAATTATTGGGCCTGCTACAGAAACTGAAGAAACACTGAATAGAAAGAAAAAAGCGGCAAGCTTCGATGATATGTTTCTCATAGTGTTATTCTCATTTAGTACGTTGAACCATGTAGTAGACGCCTTCAGTTGACAGCATACTGGACTAGCTGCAAGTTAGGAATCAACGCCACTCTTCCGTATTCCCATCATGCGACGCTTTCACCCCGCTGAACTCATCAAGGTAGTCATACACTTCATCGGGCATAGGGTTACTGCGCACATCAAGAAAACGCAGAGCTTTAAGTGAGTCGATCTTGATGTCTTCCATTTTGTTGTCAAACAAATAGACCTTCTGGAGCGTTGTCGATTCTGGGAACGCCACGTTCAGAATTTTATTTTTCTCGGCCTTCACTTTCTTAAGTAGCCCATTGGCTTCCAAGTTCAAGCCCTTCAAGGCGTTACCAAAAACATACAGCGTCTCCAGCGATTGATTGTTCGCTAAATCAATTTGCGTTAGCTGATTGTTGGCCAGGTTGAGCGTCTTGAGGTTTACCAGACTACTGACATCAATGCTTGCGAGCCGGTTTCCAAACAGAGACAGCGATTCAAGCCCGACCAGCGCCTCAATACCCGCGGCACTCTCAATGCCCGAACCATTGCAGGATAACGACACAAGCTCTGCGGCTGCTTTTACAGCGGCTTGTTCCATTGCAGATGCCACACAGGCCGCAAGCTGATCATCACCTATTTCAAAAGATTCAGCAGGTTGCGCGAGTAAAAGAGCAGCGGAACCGCCTAAAACAGCGAAAAGGGCTGAGCTGGCAATAATATTTTTGAATGGCATCTAATCGCTAACTCATTGTTTTTATTGAAATAGCTGGAATCATCCAATCATTAAACGACTCAGATTCAACCCACCTGCAAATTATTTTCAATTTCACTGCAACCCAATCGCACTTTGCGTCGCATAGGTAAGTGAGGGCGGCAAATTCGCCCCATTTGCCCATGCAAAGCACCTTGAAGACAGGTGCCTGAACACATACTGGAGAAGACACAATGTTATCAGATTACTTGGTTCGACCAACGCTCGGTAAGAAGCTCGCCGGGCTAATGCTGGCTACAGGGTTAAGCACTGCGGCCTCGGCGCAACTTCCCGTTGCTTTGATAGGCACAGATCAAAACGCGACTACTGGCGTTGCAGACAATATTCGCGATTTTCTGTCTGCGAATCGCGGCACCAATGGCGGCGGCGACCAAAGCTTGCAAGGCGGCGACGCACTGCTGGGAACAGAATCCGCTGACGTGTTGATTGGCGCTCTGGGTATCGATGCCCTGTTTGGTTATGGCGCTAACGATGTACTGATTGGCGGCACAGAAGACTTTAACCCTTTCAACCGTGATCGCGCGTTTGGCGGCGAAGGTGACGATACGTTTATTTGGGCGCCCGGTGACGGTAACGACTTTTTCGATGGCCGCGAAGGTGTTGATGTATTGATGATCGGCCTGATCGGCGAAGAGCGCGATTCAGACGGCGGCACTGTTGGTGCACCCTTCTTTAACGTTAGCCTACCCAACGCGGATGGCAGCCAGGACTTCGATGGAATCTTTTTAGAGTCCTCCAGTGGCCTGCCTATTGTCAACGTTGCAGGTGGCCCAGGGTTTTGTGACGTCATTGA
>JBGCDE010000048.1:0-15434 GCA_045105115.1 Pseudomonadales bacterium
CCAGATCACTTGGATATTGGGCCCGCGAGCCCTGTAATTGCGCATATACTAGACGGCATATTCGATACTGACTGGCAATTATCGGCGCCAGCTGAGCCCCTAACTCGAGGATAAGATTATGAATGCACCAGAAACATTGAATGTTGATCAGGATGCGATCACCGATGAGCTAATTAAAGTAATGGACGCTCAACGGGCAGACTATCTGGCCGAAGGCCACGTTAGCGCTGAGGTTCGTATCGATCGCATGCAGCGTGGTATGCATTCAGTGGCCAAGTTCCAGAATCAGCTGGTAGAGGCTCTGAACAGTGATTTCACCTGTCGTGCAAGGCAGGTCTCAATGCTGACAGATGTATCGGCTAGCATCGCGCCATTCAAAACCGGTATCAAGCAGGTTCGCAAATGGATGAAGCCAGAAAAGCGCAAATCCATGTTTCCTCTTGGATTGTTAGGCGCCCGTTCATGGATTGAATACCAGCCACTTGGGGTTGTTGGTGTTATCAGTCCTTGGAACTTCCCGGCTAACCTCACTTTCGCACCGTTGTCTGACATTCTTGCCGCGGGCAATCGGGTAATGATCAAGCCCTCTGAATTCACGCCGGCAACCTCGGAAGTAATGGCTGATATCGTAGCTGACGCTTGGTCACCCAATGAAGTATCGATATTCACCGGCGGACCTGAAGTGGGTTCTGCGTTCAGCGGCCTGCCTTTCGACCACTTACTGTTTACAGGCGCCACCTCGATTGCCAGACACATTATGGCAGCGGCGGCGAAAAACCTGGTGCCAGTCACTTTGGAATTGGGAGGAAAGTCGCCGGTAATGATCAGCCGAACGGCCGATATTGAGCAGGCCATGAGCCGAATTATGATGGGCAAAACCCTGAATGCCGGTCAAATATGTCTGGCACCTGATTACTTGATGGTACCGGAAGAAAAGCTCGATGAAGTCATCAGCGCGGCGCAGAAAGCGGTGGCCGAGATGTATCCCAAGTTGCTGGATAATCCCGAATACACGTCCATGATCAATGATCGTCACTTTCAACGCCTGCAGGCGAATCTGCAAGATGCAAAAGACAAGGGCGCTGACATTGTGGAATGCAACCCGGCTGGAGAGGACTTTGCCGCGCAACAGGCAACGTACAAAATTGCGCCCACCATTATCAAAAATACAAGCGAAGACATGCGCGTATTGCGCGAAGAGATATTTGGTCCATTGCTGCCAATTCGTACTTACAAGGATTTCAGTGAATCGATTGATTATGTGAATGCCCACCCACGGCCCTTGGCAGCATATTACTTCGGCAGTGACAGCAAGGAAGAACGTGAGGTACTGGACCGAACCACCTCAGGTGGTGTGTGCGTGAATGACGTAATCATGCATATCATGCAGGAAGATCTGCCATTCGGCGGTGTAGGCCCTGCAGGAATGGGCGCATACCACGGCTATGATGGCTTCAAGACGTTCAGTCATGCCAAAGGAATTTATAAGCAATCCAAAATGAACGTGGCGAAGTTGGGCGGAATGTTGCCGCCCTATAACGAAACCACTGAGAAAACCATCAAGATGCAAACCAAGGTTTAGCGCTTGCTGAGCGTTTAGTTCGCTTTTTGGGGGCATTCGACGCCCAACCCGAATCAAAATTTGTTCGGGCTGTAGCGCACTGTTAGTGGAGACTTGCTTAGTTTACGGCCGCTCTGCCTTGGTCTATCGCGGCTTCAATTAGAGGTATTAACTCATTAAGAGTCAACGCAATTGGCGCGCCGGAATCAACGCGTGTGTAATCATCCACCGCAAGATAACCCGCATATTCGCGCTCTGTATCCAACCATGAAATGGCCCCAAAAGCGCCAGGATCACGAAACACGGTAGGTGCGCTGCCGTCTTCAGGATTCGTCATCCACCAGCCCATGCCATACGGTGTGCCTAAAGACCCGCCCTTATCTTCACGCATGAAGGCCAGTGATTCTTCGCTCACTACCTGATTATTACCGCAGCTGCCGCCGTCCAGTATCATTTGCAAGATCTTCGCGTAATCGCGCATATTGCTGATTCCACCACCTTCAATGTTAGGGTTATCCTGCGAAATCAAACTGTCTGGGGTTCCATCCCAGGAAGGAATATTGGACCAGGGATTGCCGAAGCGAAACACCTCCAGCTGACAAGGCTCTGCAATGTACTGGCTGAACAACTGCGCCCAACTGGCGCCACCCACTACTTCAGCCACCGCACCGGCGAGTTGCCATTGGCTGCCACCGTAGCTAAATCGTGTGCCAGGGTCGACGGAATTGGGCAGCTCAGTGCTGTACAGGGTTTCAGCGCAGGTAAGCAAATCGGCCGCCGGCAGATACTGACATATATGCGCACCATAGTTGGCAAGCGCTTCTAGGCCGGGAATCCCTGACGTGTTACTTAATAGCTGCGCTGTGCTCGCGTCACCGTAAACGCCCATCCACGGCAAATACGTACCTATGGGTTCGTTGATATCAAAATCAAGACTTGGGTCTTCGTGCAAAGCCATCAGCAACAAAGTGACAGGCACTTTGCTGGTAGACGCAAGCATGACCACAATGTCGAGATCATGGTCGCCAAATGCTGCCTCATGCAATGTGCCTTGTTGTCGATCAACCAGAGTAAAAGACACACCGTCAAACACGGCGTTTTGCGCCACAAATTCGTCAACTCGCTGGTCAACTGCGCTGAAATCGTAACTTGGCAAAGGCGGAATTTCTGCAAACTGTGCCTGGGACGACCCACCGCCGCTATTGGAATCGCAACCAAGCAAGGCTAACGACAACACTAGCGAAAACAAAACTGGGGACTTTTTCATAGCGATAACCCTAGACCAAAGAGATGGCAAAATTTCGAAGAGGCCGGATTGTACCAGTAACTCATGTACTAAAAACCACATTCAACCGTATGGCACTGTTTCTGGACAGTTGGACATTTTGAGATCGGATTGCGCGATCACAGAGCGCAAGCAATCTCGAATACACCAACTAATACCAGAGCGATTCGCTGTCGCTATCAGGGGTAGGATCGCTATCGCTATACTTGAGCGTCGTTGACCAGCTGTGCAAAATTCTCGTGCCCCACATACTCTCTAACTGTCTACTTAGCGCACTTTTACTGCTTGCGATGCAGGCACAGGCTAACGCGCCTGACACAAGCCAATGCTTCAATAACATTCGACAAAACGCGGCCGCGGCCGGCGTCAAGACGGGCACCATAAACCGTGTTCTCGAGCACGCCAAGATAGAAGAAAAAATCATTGCGCTTGACCGAAAACAACCAGAGTTCAGCACAACTTTCGCTGATTATCTTGGTAAACGCGTGAATGAAAGACGTATTGATACGGGGCGTGCTCTGTTGAAATCGCACTCTGTATTGCTCAATCGCTTGACTCGCGACTACGGCATACCCGGCCGCTATCTGGTTGCTTTCTGGGGCCTGGAAACCAACTTCGGCGGCTATATGGGCAAAAAAAATGCGATCTCAGCGCTAGCAACATTGGCATGTGACCAGCGCCGCGCAAAGTTCTTTATGTCGGAATTGGTCACCACCATGAAACTGGTTGAGCGCTTTAACTTGAACCCTGAAAAAATGGAGAGTTCGTGGGCGGGTGCTATGGGGCAAACCCAATTTATGCCTTCAACATTTGCGCGCTACGCCGTTGATGGTGACGGCGATAATAAAATAGATCTTTGGAAAAGCACCGCTGACGCACTTGCCTCCGGAGCCAATTACTTGCAGGCCTTAGGATGGGAAAAAGAGCGCCGCTGGGGCCGTGA
This sequence comes from Pseudomonadales bacterium, assembly GCA_045105115.1. Lineage (GTDB taxonomy): Bacteria > Pseudomonadota > Gammaproteobacteria > Pseudomonadales > JAUIET01 > JAUIET01. The sequence goes on from JBGCDE010000048.1 coordinate 3,790, forward strand.
AGTGTTGCTGCCAGCCGGCTTTGACTGGACGCAGACAGGGCGGCAAATCAAAAAATCGCTGGCTGAATGGCGCGCATTGAATGTTCGTACGGCCACTGGCCAAAAGCTGCCTGATATCGAAGACATGCACGCCGCCGTGATTGTGCCAGCCGGGCATAAAGGGCCCGCGTTTATCGTGTACGAAAACTTCAAAGTGATCATGGGCTGGAATCGCTCAGAGTACTATGCCTTGTCAGTCGGTTTACTCGCTGACCGCTTGGCTGGTGCAGGTGAACTTCGCCGGGCAGCGCCCTCGGGCAAAGGTTTGCGCCGCAGTGATGTCAAAACTATTCAGGCCGCCCTGAATACGCTGGGTTTTGAATCAGGCAAACCTGACGGCATCGTTGGCGCTGCCACACGCAAGGCCGTTAGAGCGTATCAACTGCAGCAAGGCCTGATTGCGGATGGCTTTCCCGACTCTGAAGTGTTGCGACGGCTGCAGAACCTGCCAAAGGCGTAAAGTTTGATATGATCCAGCCATGGATTTACTCAAATTTTTTCCCCTGTTGGTGTTCGCGACTCTGCTGATCGCCGAAGTATTCACAGGCCACCTGTCCCGCCAACGTGGCAATCATTCAGAAAAGCTACTGGCCTGGGGCTCTTACTTACAGCAGGCCGCAGTGGTTCGTCCTGTCATTGCATTTCTGCTGGCAGCAGTCGCCACTTTGCTGGCACCCAACTCTGCAGATAGCCTCGGTCATTTGCCGTTTTGGCCAGTGTTTGTCGCCTACCTTTTCTCGCGTGAATTGATGCAGTACTGGTACCACCGCTTTTCACATGAATGGCCGTGGCTGTGGAAACTGCACCGTACGCATCACTCAGCGCAGCAGATGAATGTATTGGTGACCAGTCGAGGTAACCTGAGCTGGTTTTTACTGATGCCAACGCTCTATTTCGAGGCGTGGATGATTTATGTCGGTCTGATAGGACCATACCTATTAGCTTATGCAGTACTTGCACTAGTATCGATCAGCTCACACAGTGGGCTGCGCTGGGATTTACCATTGTTCGCACACCCCCGAACAGCCGCTCTGATGCGGCGCCTGCAATACGTGATTACCCTGCCAGATACTCATCATGCGCACCATGGCATGGGGCCGGAATCAAATCCAAACGGCAACTACGCACCCATGTTTTTCTTTTACGACGTTTTGTTCAACACAGCTAAAAATCCTGTGTCGCGTCAATCTGAGGTAGGCATAGACACGGCTGAAACCACGTCCTGGTGGCGACAGCTGTGGTCACCGAAGGGCTAACCCGCCATCTCGGAAGCCACCTCATCAAGAGCCACAACGCGGCAGCGCGGCTGTTCAATATCGCCATCTGACAACAAGTATCGAAAATACAGACTGCCTATCATGTGACCTTCGGTGTCAATCCAGTTAGGCGTACCCGGGTCCTGATGTGCCAGTACAAAAGTCCAACTGCCATCAGCATTGAGCTGCATCTGCTTGCGGTTTAGGGATCCTTGGCGATAACGGTAATCAATGGCTTGCTGGTATCGATTCCAGAAACACACGTTGGCATACACACAATCGGGCCAGCGCCCTTCCACAATAAGTGCCTGATCCGGAGCGAGTATCGTCAAGCCAGCGCAGTAGGCATTATCAATGGCCCCCGCGCCGCCCCCTTCAGTCGGCACCCATCGCTCGGGTTGTGGCAGTTCGTTGGGTACCATAGAAAACCAGCTAGGTGACTCACCCTGGCCCGGCAATGGGCGGTCGAGTGTTTGGCCGCGAATGAAGGTTTCAGCGGCTTTCAGTTTGTCAGCCAAAGCCGCAGGCGCTAGTGGTCTGGGATAACCCGGGTCTACAAGACATTCAATATCCAATTCAGCAACGCACTCAGGCTTGGTTAGAGCAGTGACCTCTTCCTCCCAATAGTGGCGCGCTATCACGCAGTTGGGTTTTCCTGCCTCCATATGCAGAGCACCCGTCGTAGCGTGCGGTTCAATGAAAATCTCATAATTGCCGTGTTCGTCCAGCTTGAAATCTGTGTGATTGATCGCCGAGATCACGCCGTCATTCCAGTCGCCTTCTTGCTTGCCGGTGTAGATTGTGTAGCTGATGTACGCTTCCTTGTTCATCCGCCCGGTAATCCGATAACGACGCTCAGGGTCCAGAGGTGCACAGTGTGAGGGATTGTCCGGTCCTTCACCGCCCCACTTCATAACTGGCGAGGCCTGCAGCGCAAAGCGGGGGCGACCGGCATCATTGTCTACCCATGCATCAAGTCCGACTTTCAACAGATGCAGTAACATATGCTGACCTTCGGCAATATCAGCGGGCTCTGTCACCATTCTTTGTTCACTGAGAAATTCTTGATCAACCGTCGAGACGAATTCTAGAAAATCCTGAAAAGCCTTTCTATCTAAACCATTTACAGCCACTTCATCACCTTATTTCTATTATTACTATGACGCCTTGTTACTATCGTCGCACGCCAGGCTTCGGCAATCGAGTTACCAGCCTTACATCTAGCTTTTCATTTTGCACGCTATACTTTCGCCCCCAAGAAACAGTAGAGGGTATGCCTTGAGCAACTCCGCATCAACCAACAATACGCCAACAGCGGGCAGCTATTTATTAGCGCTGAAGGATGCAGCCGGTGAAGCTGTCGGGGGCAAGGCTCATGGACTGGCACAACTGATCAATATGGGGCTGCGTGTTCCAGATGGTTTCGTCATTGTTAACGCCCAGATCGATGCCTTACCGCAAGAGCTGGAACAGCGCTATGCGAGTATCACTGGACCAGTAGCCGTGCGTTCTTCGGCACTTGCCGAGGATGGTGACAGTGAATCATTTGCCGGCCAATTCGACTCTTACCTGAACGTAGACAGCTTTAGTGCTCTGAATGACGCCATTAAGAATTGCATTGCCTCGCTGAATACCTCGCGGGCACAGGCCTACCAGCAGCGCAGTGGTGAGCAGGAAACGACCATGAACATCGTGGTGCAATCGATGGTTGATGCCCGCGCTGCCGGGGTTGTATTCACCGCTGACCCAGTGTCTGGTCGTCACAACAGGCTGGTGGTTGATTCAGTCATGGGCTTAGGCGAAGCACTGGTCAGCGGCGAAGCCACACCAGATCATTTTGTGTTGGCACCAAATGATGAGGTACTGGAGCGTTCACTGGTTGCTGATGATGCGAGCATCACAGACAGCGAACTGCTGCGAATTGCACAAGACGCCAGAACAGCAGCCGCCAGCACAGGCAACCCCCTGGACCTCGAGTGGGCCATAGATCACAACGGCGATCTGTATTGGTTGCAAGCACGCCCTATTACCACCTTAGGTGTGGACCTCAACGATGGCTGCACGCCTATACCCGCTGATCAGGTGATCACTCGCTGCAATGTTGGCGAAATGATGCCAGGCCCCGTATGCCCACTGACTTTTTCAGTGCAGGGACGCGCGATCGAGCACGGCATGCAATACATGCACACGCAATACGCGAGACGCCCTGCGATCACCGACGAGTGGACGCAGATCAATCTGTTTTACGGGCATATGTTCATTAATCTGAGCGGCAGCCTCGATGCCGGGCGTAACGTGTCGTTTAACACAGCAGAAAATACCGCTGCAGGTGTTTGTGGCCGAGCTATCCCGGAACTCAAAAACCCTGAGAATCGTCGTTTGTTACCGTTTCGCTGGCTGGGCTCGCTCAGGTTTTTCCGCTTTTGCATGCGAGCGGCTAAGTTCACGGCTGAATTTGAATCGCGCTTTCGTCACTTCCATATCGCCTATACCGATCACTCGGAAAGCATGATCATGGAAATGGAGACCAAGTTTCCGTGGCTTTGCGAAATGAATGAGGTACACCTTCGCACCTCGGCTTATTCAGGCGTTATGGAAGCGGTCATCCAATCGATTGTTACTGGTAAGTCTAAAGATACCGACCCCGAAAAAATGGCTGAACTGCAAGCCGAAGCGGCGCGATTGCTGGCTGGCGCAAGTGACGTTGAAAGTGCAGTAATGGTGGAGCAGCTTGACGGCATTTTAGACCTGCTTGCTGAAGACCAGACAGCCGCGCAAAACTTCAGCGATGCATCAAGCGCCATGGCGCTGGCATGGCTCAACAAACCTCAGTCAGCCGCGGTTGGCCTGCGCTTCAGAGAGTTTATGCAACGCCACGGCCACCGAGGGTATCGTGAGTTGTGCGTACGTTCTCCTGCATGGGTAGACGAGCCGGAACGATTGGTAGAGAGCATGCAAGCCTCGATTGCGTCCCGGATGAGCGGCGTGTACAAGCCCAAAAACCTTGACGCTGTAGACCTGGATTCGCTGCCGGCCATTCTCAGATATTTGCTGCCGAAAGCGCATGACGCCATCCGCTTGCGGGAACAAACCAAGTCGGCCCTGGTGCTGTGCACACACACATTGCAAAGTGGTTACCGGCATCTCGGCGAGTTGCTGCAGCAGGAAAACAAGCTGCCCGATGCTGATCTGGTGTTTTTTATGTCCAGGGAAGAGCTCTCTTCTTTCTGCCGTGACGGCGATGAGGAAATGATTGCCCTCTGCGAGAAACGCCGCACCGCACTTGAGTTTCAGGATCTGCTGGAATTTGACGATGTACATGTTGGCCCGGCGGAACCTCGCGATCATGATCCGATTGTGACCACTGAGCACGGCGAGTTGATTGGTCGACCCGTCAGCCGCGGTGTTGTGGAGGGTCGCGCCAGGGTTGCGACCACCCTGGCTGAGGCTGCGAAACTGCGGCATGGTGAAATTCTGGTGTCAAAAATCACCGACATAGGCTGGACACCTTACTTCAGTTTAATCGCAGGGCTTGCCACCGACGTAGGAAGCGCGGTCTCTCATGGCGCCGTGATTGCAAGAGAATACGGCCTGCCTGCGATCGTAAATCTGCAAGTAGCCACCAAGATAGTCAAAACAGGCGATCTTATCCAACTCGATGCCGACCGCGGTATACTAAAAATTCTCGATGATCAGGACAGCAAATCACATGACTAAACACGCCATACTTTTGTCATTTCTTTTGTGCACAGCGTGCGCGCAGCCACCATTGGTAGCCGAGTCAGAGCTTGCGCAAACAGCGCTTCCTGAGCAACTACAGAATTTTTCTTTAAGCGATAAACCGGTCCGGGAAATACAAGGCTGGCAAAGACCCAGTCGTATTTTGGTGGCCTTTGGTGCCGCCGGCTTGATTACCGGCGAGGAAGACTTTCTGGACGGCATTGAGGTTGTAACCATTCCAGGCGCTGTTCCCACCGAAAAACTGAACGGTCAGTTCGACGCGATTTTTACTATGTGCGCAGCACCGCAAATTCTTTCAGCCATTAATGATACTTTGTGGGTGCACAGCTACAGCGCAGGCGTGGAAGGTTGTCTCTCGCATCAGCAAATGCGGGACGCACCTGACATTCTGTTGACCAATAGTCGAGGTGCTGCTGCCGAGGTGATCGCTGAACACGCGATTGCGATGATGCTCAGCCTTGGTCGCCAATTGCATCTGTTTCGCGATGCCATGGCCGAGGGCAAGTGGGATAGAAACGCTGGCGTTCAACAAAACTATCGAGCTGTTAACGGACAAACAATGTTGGTTTTAGGGCTTGGTAGTATTGGCAGGGAAACCGCAAAACGGGCACACGGCCTGGGCATGAAAGTGGTGGCAACACGCAATAGCAGCCGCGAAGGCCCCGACTATGTCAGCTATGTTGGATTGAGTTCAGAAGCTATGGAACTGGCTGCCAAAGCCGATGTTGTTGTAAACGCACTGCCATTAACCGAGAAGACCAGGCACTTGATTAATGAAGAATTCCTGGCCGCAATGCCGGCGCATTCCATGCTCATTAATGTTGGGCGCGGCGGCTCGGTGGACACCAATGCCTTGATCGCAGCCTTGCAAAATGGCAGCATTGGTTCTGCAGGTCTGGACGTCACAGAGCCAGAGCCACTGCCCTCTTCAAGCCCGCTTTGGTCTATGCCCAATGTGCTAATTACTCCCCATATAGCGGCCAGTTCACGCCAAGCGATGGACCTCACCAGACTGATTGCTCGGGAAAATCTGAAACGCTACATCGCCGGTGAAAAGTTAATCAACCCGGTTAATAGATCGCGCGCCTATTAACAGAGCTCCGCGGCTAACAGAGCTCCGTGGCGCGCTAAGACACGCCAACACTCATTTAGGACTCAAGCTTGCATAGAACGCCGCAATATCAGCTATATCAGCATCCGACAAACCACCTACCATCGGTGTCATCAGCGATGCCATACCACCGGTTCGTGAGCCATCTTTGTACGCCTTAATTGACGAGACAAGATACGTCTCTTTCTGACCTGCCAAATTGGGGTACATGTCGACAATACCGATTCCATCAGCGCCGTGGCATGTAAAACAGGTTCCGGCCTTGGCTTTGCCCGCCGCTGGGTCGCCGGCTACCGCCGAAAATGGAATAGTCAGTAAAACACCCGCTACTACAGATACAAACTGCTTCATTGCTTCTCTCCTTGGCATACAAGCTATGTCCAATTATATCAGTCCATTAGTAGACCACACTCACCAGCACTAAATTTGCGATCAACAATTGTGAACTGATCACAAATAGCCGAAAATAATGAAGCTAACAAGGAGAAGCTATGAGTTCATCAATTGAAACAGCGGTAGAAAAAACGATGTATAGGGCGCGCTGGATTCTTGCCCCTATCTACCTGGGCCTATCCGTTGCCTTACTGGCATTGCTTCTCAAGTTTTTCGAAGAGTGTTATCACCTGCTTGCGCATATCTTTGAACTGTCAGAAGCCGAAATGGTGTTGAAAGTGCTGTCGATGATCGATATGGCCATGGTTGGCGGTCTGATCGTTATGGTGATGATGAGCGGCTACGAGAACTTTGTATCCAAACTGGATGTAGGCGACGATGAAGAAAAACTGAGCTGGCTGGGCAAAATGGATTCGTCGTCGCTGAAAGCTAAAATTGCTGCCAGCATTGTTGCTATATCGAGTATTCATTTGCTGCAGATTTTTATGAATACACAGAACATTAACGATGAAAAAATATACTGGTACATTATGTTGCATCTGACGTTTGTGGGTTCGGCGTTTGCAATGGGTATGCTCGATTACATAACGAAGAAGTCAGCTTGAAGCGGCCAATCCAGTTTGATAACAGCTACGCTCGCCTGGCGGATGCGTTTTATGCCTTACAGGAACCCACGCCAGTCGCCAAGCCTGAGCTGATTCGGGTCAATGGTGCACTCGCCGAGCTGCTTGATATTGACAAGGAATGGCTTGCCTCCGAACAAGGGGTTCTGGTTTTGGCGGGCAACAGCCTTCCAGAAGGGGCCCAACCCTTGTCTGCTGCCTACGCAGGGCATCAATTTGGCGGTTGGAATCCTCAACTCGGAGACGGTCGCGCCGTATTGCTGGGCGAAGTGATTGCTAATGATGGTCAGCGCTATGACCTTCAGCTAAAGGGTGCGGGGCGAACACCCTGGTCTCGCGGCGGTGACGGTCGCTCTCCTCTTGGCCCTGTGCTGCGCGAGTATATTGTGAGTGAAGCAATGCATGCGCTTAGCGTGCCAAGCAGTCGCAGCCTGGGCGCAGTGCTTAGCGGCGAGCAAGTATTTCGGGAGGAAGTGCTGCCAGGTGCTGTTTTGTGTCGCGTAGCCCGCAGCCACATCCGCATTGGTACGTTCCAGTATTTCGCAGCGCGCAAGGATACCGATTCGATAGAGCAATTAAGTAAGCACGTGATAGAACGGCATTATCCCGAGGCAAACGATAACGATAATCCCGCATTGGCCTTGCTACAAGGCGTTATTGATCGTCAGGTCACTCTGGTGACTAAGTGGCAGTTGCTAGGCTTCATTCACGGCGTGATGAACACCGACAATATGCTATTGAGCGGCGAAACAATTGACTACGGTCCCTGTGCCTTTCTCGATGAGTATCAGGCCGACAAAGTATTCAGCTCTATCGATACAGGCGGTCGCTATGCGTATCAGAACCAGCCCGGCATTGCACACTGGAACTTAATGCAACTGGCGCAGAGCTTGCTCCCGGTGATTCGTCAGTGCTTTGATAGTGACGAAGCCGCTGTTGAAGCGACTCAATCAGTACTGGATAAGTTCCCTGCCTTATACACAAACGAGTATCGCCGGCTTGCCAATCCGAAGTTCGGTTTTGCCGAACTGCGTGACGGTGATGATGAATTGGTAAAAGACTGGTTCGAACTGCTGGGCACTCATAAACTGGATTTCACGCTGAGTTTTAGGCGCCTGTATGAGCGCGCAGAACCAGCGTTGGACAGTAACAGTAGCGTTGCCCATGTCTTTGATTTTCCCGAACCAATGTCGAACTGGCTGCAACGTTGGCAAGTCCGGTTTGATTCAGAAAGTGACTCAGCTGATCGCGCCAAGACCATGCGTTGCAACAACCCTGCAATCATTGCTCGCAATCATCTTATCGAGAAGGCCATTGTTGAGGCCACTGAGCAACAGAGCCTGGACACATTTAATGAGATGGTTACCGCGCTTGAGACGCCGTTCGACTATAACCGCAACGAGGTCCCGGATCGACTGCTCAGCCCACCACTTGCTCCAGAGGTGGTGCACCGAACATTTTGTGGTACCTAGCCGCCAAATAGATCTTTCATATTAGGCATGGCGGGCATGTCTGGCATATCTTCTACTTCTTCGGTTATTTCACTTTGTGCGCCTGAGCTGCCATATTCCAGCAGTACAGAGTTGTGGGTAGATTTTTTTCCGTTGGTTGTACTTTCCCCGTCGACTTTAACCAGCCCAAAGGGAATTTTTTCAGAGTAGTACGCAGTGCTTGAACTGCTCACTTTGATCTTTTTGAACAGTACTTTCATTTCAGTAGAACCGGTGCCTTGCAAGACACGCGTATCGAACTCACCGGCTGGAACAGACACTGTTTCCTTGCCCTGTTCCCGGAAATCATACTTAATCTCCGCGCCCATGCCTTGCAGCATGCCTTGTGCGAAGCTGCCTGCACCTTGCATACGCATTGGTTTGTTTTTACCACTCTTGACAATCACTTCCTCGCCAAAACCGCGCAAGTTCTGCATTGCGTTTGCCGGATCGCCGGTGAGCATGCTTTCAGCCACGAGTGACTTCATTATCATGTGATCACCGGTCTTCTTGCGCTTGCCCTTTTTGAGCTTGAAAGTGTCCATCGACATTTCCATCCAGAAGTAAGTCTGTCCATTACGCTCTTCTTTATCCAGCAAGGACGTTTTTGTCACCGTAACAGTTTGCCGGCCTTTGTGATCGGTGGTGATTTCTTCTCGCAAAGACCAACTACCCATTGGCGTTGACGACATTATGTCTAAATCCAAGGCAGACACAGAGGGTGTCAATAAAAGAAGACTGGTGAAAAGCAAAGACAGTAAAGAACGGATCAACATTATGATTAACTCCTGTTAGACAACATCCAAAGAAAAAGAAGACTATCGATTATTTTCGCTCGCGTAAAGCCCATCACCAGACCGTAAGAAAGCACTGCGATAATCCAGCCCTGTCGGGTTTTGAAACACACGCAAATCAAAAGACGGCAACACGGCGAGCACGTGATCAAATATATCCCCCTGAATACTCTCGTACTCAACCCAACGGGTATCTGTGCAGAACACATAAATCTCGATAGCAACACCTGTCTCACCTGGCGGCAACTGCCGCACAAGAAACGTCAAATCCTGGCTGATCTTGGGGTGGTCTTTGAGATAGGCTTGCACATAGGCCCTAAAGGTACCAATGTTCGTCAAGCGCCGGCCATTGGCCTGCTCCTGCGTATCAACATTCTTTGTGGCGTTGAATTCGGTCAATTCCTGCTTCTTGTCGGCAATGTACTGGCTGATGTACTGAATTCGAGAGAATCTCTTCAGAGTTTCTTCGTCACAGAACTTGATACTGTTCATATCAACATGCACTGCTCGCTTGATCCTTCGTCCTCCTGATCGCTGCATTCCAGCCCAATTCTTGAAGGAATCATTGATGAGCGCCTGGGTGGGCACTGTCGTAATTGTATTGTCGAAGTTCTTCACCTTCACCGTCGTGAGGGCAATTTCCAATACATCTCCGTCAACGCCATGTTGGGGAATCTCAATCCAGTCACCAATTGCGACCATGCGATTGGAGCTAAGTTGTAGCCCCGCTACGAAACCAAGAATGGGGTCCTTGAATACAAGCATCAACACTGCAGTCATTGCGCCCAAACCAGCAATCAACTGCAGTGGGGATTTCCCAAGCAATAGCGAGATAATCGTGACTATCGCAATGAAATAGGCGATAAGCTTAAAGGCCTGAATAAAACTCTTGATTGGGAAATGCTTGGAGATTTCAAACGTGCGATAAATATCAAGCAGCACATTCAACAAAGCGTCAACGAATAAAACAATCATGACAACCATGTACAGCATGGCCGCTGTACTAATGGCATTTGCCAAGGGTTCATGGTCAGGCAGCATGGGGTGCGCCAAGCCGTAAATAGCCACCGCTGGAATAATGTGAACCAGGCGTCGAAACACGTGCCGGCGCACTAAAAGGTCGTCGCGCTGATTATGCTGTGCAGTGAGAAACGCTTCTACAATGCGCAAGATCACCAAGCGAGTCAAAAAATGCAGTACTACGGCTACACCAGCAATAAGCAGCACTCCAACCACTGGGTGGAGTGCTTCATTTTGTTGGACTGCTACAGGTAGATAGCCAAGAAAGGTATCAAGTATTTTTTTCATGCTGCCATTTTACAGCATGGAGGGGGATTTGTTACATCCAGAATCTAAAGCTTAGCGCTATACGATCATTACTGAAATCCCGGTACTCGATAGAGTTACCTGATTCCACTCGACCTGTGTTGCCATCTGTGTCGTAATTCGAGTGAATGTACTCTAGCTCGAATTCTAGCGCGTCGTACAGAGCCCATGCGACGCCAAGCCCGGCATTCCAGGTAGAACCACTGGAGTTACTTGGTTCGAACACTTCGCTAGGCAGTGCAAAAATTTCAAATCGAGGTTGTTCGGAGTAATTTGTTGTGACATCAACCTCTGCGTAACCGTAACCAACTCTGGCAAAAGGAGTCCAGCGGCTGCTGTTCTGATAATGATAAGAAACATTCAGGGCGTAGTTGTGTATTTCAGCTTCGCCTGTGTAGATAAAGTCTTCTGTTGTCGCGCCTTCCAGAAACGGTTCCCACTCAGGTCTTACCGGTATTGATTGCGGAGCCCTGTCGGTTTTGAAGTTAATATTTGTGTACTCAAGCTCAAGCGCCAATCCGTTTTTCAATCGGTAGCCGATCGCAGCACCCCAACTCACATCAGAATCAAAGCCTGTGCCGGGTTCTTCGGCAACCGTATCATTTACAAGCACACCTGCCACCTGAACTTCGGCGTCTGTACTTGTTTGAGCTACTTCGCCTGTTATATAGGTGCCATGAGATTCAGCGTTTGCAACGCCTGCTATCAGAGCTAGTGAACACAAAGTAAGAGTGGCTTTGCTTCGCATTGTTATATTCCTCGCCAGTATCGACTTGAGTATAGCCAGAATCTGACGAGCTGCATTGTTAGAACCCTACTGCTAACAAATCGCTCAAAAACCGTTCACGGTAGTTTGTTCTCGATAAAAGTAG
>JBGCDE010000049.1:0-7029 GCA_045105115.1 Pseudomonadales bacterium
GGGCGCGATGTCTTTAGATACCGAGCAGTTAGAATGGGAAGCCGAGCTAGCCTATCAGCGTAGCTTGGTCACGCGCTACCGTTCATATTATGTGGGGACTCTCTTTGAAGATGTGGATTGGGATCTCGCAGCGAAAGAAGCTTATACGGCTAGCCCTGAAAAATATCAAATGCCTGAGAAAGTCTCCGCCTCTCATATCTTGATTAACTTGGACGACCGCTCCGAAGAGGAGGCGTTAGCGCTTATTAGCAGCATAGTTAAGCAGCTTGAAAGCGGTGCTGACTTTGGTGAGCTTGCTGTCCAATACTCGGAGGACCCTTCGGCGTCTAAAAATTCGGGCAACTTGGGATTTTTCGCCCGTGGCAAAATGACACCGCCTTTTGAAAACGTGGCTTTCTCGCTTAATGAGCCAGGTGAGTTAAGTAAACCGGTAAAAACACGTTTCGGTTATCATCTGATAAAGCTTCATGAAAAACACGCTGCAACCCCAACTCCATTTGCAGACGTGAAAGAAAAGTTAATCGAGAATCTCCAGGTCAAATGGGCAGATCAAGCCTGGCAGGACAAGATTATTGCTATTCGCTCTGATGTCGGCATTCAAAAGAATGAGCAGGCGCTTGAAGAGCTTCGGCGTAAACATACTCCTGTCATTCAATAGATTTAGCGTTTTAAAGTAGGCCACCGGGATGCAGCTTGCAAACCAGAATCCTCTGGATGATGTGTTGTTTGTTTTCGAGTCCGGAAGCGATTTTGTATTCAGCTTAGCCGGCGCTGAAACCCTAGAGTATGATTTTACGGCTGACGATCAAGCCGATGGTTTCTCTTCCTGGGAGAAAAGCAGCTCTGGGCAACATCAGGTTATCGAGATCCATAATAGTTGCAGGTCATGCTCGGGTGGGTATTCACAGCTTGCTCTTAATCGTTTCGTAGCGAAGCGGCTCCTGTCCCAAAAGCCGAAGTTTCTGTTAGTTAGTGGCTTGAACGGTGCGACGCTAGATTTACCTCAGATTGCCAAACTAGCGGGCATTCCTTGTGCACTGTTTCTTGATCCATTTACCGTGCCCGAAGGTTTTGAGGATCCTTACTTTAGTCAGTGGCTGAAGAGCTCAATGTCGGCTTGTAGCGCCGTTTATAGCGACTCAGAGGGCGTAGAATGGCTGGACAGCGCTCTCGGTGAAAGTGTCGTTACTCTCCTGGAAGATCAAAGCCAGTTATTGGCAATCGCCGCGCCTCTGGTTAAGCAAGAGCAAGCATTCAGCAGCTTTGATTATTCGCTCTACGAGCTGCTACTGAGAGATTACCCTCTGCTTACAAACATGCAGAAAAGCGATGTTAGGCATTTTGCTCATTGCAAGTCTGTACTTGATGTTGGCTGCGGAGCAGGTATTTTTCTTGATTTGCTGCGGCGAGAAAACATTTGTGCAGAGGGTGTGGAGCGAAACCAGCTGGTAGCCGAGTATGGGCAAGCGAAAGGGCTTCACATAACGATAGCTGATGCGCTGCATTTTGTAGACACATGCGACACGCGTTTTGACGGAGTTTACTGTTCTCACTTCATCGAGCACTTGCCGGTCGATTTGGTGCAAACGCTACTTGAGCACTTGGCGAGTTGTATGGTGGAGGAGGGTACTTTAGTCCTGGCTTTTCCAGACCCAGAGTCTATTCGATCTCAGTTATTGGGGTTTTGGCGCGACCCGGAGCATGTCCGCTTTTATCACCCAGATTTAGTGATTACCTTGGCGGCTTCGGTGGGCCTTGAGTTGGAGTGGAGCAGTTACCATGAGCAGCCCCACAGTGTATTTCCCTTTCCTGCCTCCCCGAGCGACATCACTCTAGAGGCTCCTTCTCAACCTTGCGATTTAACAATCGGTGCTAAACCTTTATCGATGATTGACAGAGTCATGGCGTTTTTTGGTCTGGCATCAGCGGCTCAATTGAAGCAATTGGAAGCCCAGCTTTCTAAACTGACGGCTTCACTGGAAAATCAAATGCATCACCGTGATACTGTGTTGGCCCAGTTGGAACGCCGGACACAAGATTTGTGGAATGTAAATCAAACATGGTCATGGAACGATAACGTTACGTTAACGTTTAGAAAACGTGTATAACCCCGTGAGAGATATCGGGTGTGAGTTTGTTCAGAGAGGCCAATCGCCCTCTCTATTGTTTGAAAAATGGAAGTCGTCGGTGGTAGCCCCTTGAGTTCAGAATCTATTCTAAGCAGCTTGCATACTTTCCAGATTGACATCGTGCATGGGTGTCAGTTGCGTTGCGTCGGCTGCCCAAATTCAACCCTGCTTGAGAAAGTGAGGCGAGTAGATGTAGAGGACTTTCGCCGGTGCATTGAGAACGTGGACGTTGAATATATTCAGTTCTTGCGTCTTTTCAATTTTGGCGAGCCACTGTTACATGAAAATCTTACTGGCATTTTTGAAGTGCTTAGGGATCAGCCATGGAAGCCTGATGTTCTTGAGATCTCGACAAATGCGCAGTATTGCAACTGGGATGATTTTGAGTCGGCATTGCGCATGGGCGTGCTAGATAGGTTGGTGGTTAGTTGTGACGGCGACGGGACCCCCAGTAGCTACGAAAAACTGCGCCCGCCAAGCAAGTGGCCCAAGCTCATCGATTTTCTGCGTAGAGCTAAAGAGCTGAGAGACCGGTGCGCTCCAGATACACAGCTGATAACACGCACGATTGTGGAAGATGAAGCAGCCATTCAGCGATGGAACGATATATTGTTACCGTTGGGCTGGGAACCTGAATACCGCGAATGGAAGGTGCTCCCCGAGTCCAAGGAAAATATGACGGGTAGGCAGGTGCAAGCACCATCAGACGTTTGTACGTTCATTGCGCCTAGCGAGAGGTTTTCCGAGCGATATCATGGAGAGGTCAATCAGCTTTATGTGGATGCTAACGGCACCGTGGTCCCTTGCTGCGCTCATCCGGCGGCTAGAAAGCTGGGTAGCTTAAAGGACAGCAAGGCCTCAGAGCTTTTGCGCTCGCCTGAGCGAGCTGCTTTTGTTTCTCTGCTTGAGACAGATAGGGCAAGCGTACCAATTTGTAACAAGTGCGAGTTTGGGCCACCCGAGGCGCCCGGTGAGTCGTTTAAGCAGATTTCGCCTGACTTGGCTGAGCCAGTCAGAATGATCAACTAGGCTTTACTTCTAAGCCAAACGGATACTAAGCCAAGAATTCGATGACAGATAAAATACACGTCTATACCAGTATTACCTCTAACTACCTGCCCAAGGCCAGAGTGCTGGCTCGGTCTGTGAAAGACACAGATCCAGCGGTGGTTTTTCACTTGGTTCTATCCGATTCACTCCCTATTGGGGTGAATCTTGTAGACGAACCCTTCGATAATTGCATTCAAATTGAAGACTTGGTGACTGAAGATCTGGCTCGGTGGGTGTTTGGGCACTCGGTTGTAGAGCTTTGCACGGCGGTTAAGGGTGCAGCGCTGGAGTACATTTTTGAAGAGTACGGCGCAGAGCAGGTATTTTATTTTGATCCAGACATGGTTGTTTTTTCTCGATTAGATGAACTGCAACAGGAGCTCGCGCAGAGTAGTGTGGTGCTTACTCCTCACCAAACTGACCCAGAAAAAACTGACATGGGTATTTTGGATAATGAGGTTTCCAGTTTACGCCATGGCGTTTTCAATCTCGGTTTTTTGGGTGTGCGCAATGTGCCTGAGGGCCGACGCTTCTCTCGTTGGTGGGCCGATCGGCTGAGCAAATATTGTCACGATGATCTGCCCACTGGACTGTTCACAGATCAGAAATGGGTCAACCTCGCCCCGTGCTTTTTTGATGGAGTCAATGTTCTTCGGTCGCCTGCGTTTAATGTAGCGACGTGGAATCTCACCAACCGGCTTGCGCGGGGCTCGCTGAAAGAGGGGATTACTATCAATGGCGAGCCGTTGGGGTTCTATCATTTTTCAGGCTTTGATAGTGGTGATCAAATAACGATGCTTGAGAGGTATGGTGCACAAAGCCCTGTGCTTTATGAACTGCGCCAATGGTACATCGATGCCTGTGAAGAAAATGGGCAGTCGGCGCTTGGTACACTGCCTGCGCGTTACGCGACGTTCTCTAACGGCGAGGTTATAACCTCGGGCTACAGGCTGCTTTATCGTAAGCGCTTGGACTTACAGGCTGCTTTCCCAAATCCTTATCTGGTCTCTGGTACTGATTGCTTTAAGGCTTGGTACGATGCCCACCCGGTGGAGCACCCATCATCGGGCTCAGTGCAGATTGATGGAGGCATCCCAATGCACGAAATATTCTCAGGTCTGGCAGCACATTTTAATGGTTTGATTGTCTCCGGAGCTGTTAAAGGCAGGTTCAAACAAGTAGTCGTCAAACTGGGTGTGTATGGATTGCACATCGTTGGGCGCTTGGCGGGTAGCGGCCGCTCCTCTTGATATGCGCCACCTGATATGACTAATTTGCATCTATGAAAACCACTGCCATAGCCCCTGCTGAGCTTCTTCTGGATGAAGACTGGCAGATTGTTGTGGTTGTCGATCGAGAAAATCTACAAGAAATTCAGTCTACGCTCGATGATGTCCTTGAGCATTCTTTGGGCCGCCATTTTGTCATTCACGCAGCGGATGCTCCTGAGGTAAGAGCTGTTCTGGACAAGCAGAACATTCCCGTGGAGTACTGCCTACCTGGCGCTGTTGAGCCAGGGAGATTTTGGGCGACGTTGGTCGCACAGCAAGTGTCTAAAGCAAAACGAACCGTGTTTGTTCGAGCTGGCGTGCGTTTGCCTACGGCATGGGATGCCCGTCTTGTTGCTGCCGCTCAATTGCATCCTATGGCTGCTGTCGTTTCTCCCTTATTGGCTTTAGATCATATGCTTTGCGCATTTTCTAAAGTGCAAAAGGAGCCCAAGCTCTCAGTTGATGCGGTGGATCAGTGGCTGAATGACTACGCCTCGGGCAAGGTGTTTTCGGTACCCGCTCTGCCGGAGGCGTGCCTTCTTTTGCAGGGCGATTATTGGCAACAGCCCCAGTCTTCTTTTGATTCGGATGCCGGTTTACTCGCAGATCTACGCGGTAAAGGCCGATGGGTTGTGGCTACTGATCAGCTTTATGTTGACGATAGCGCTTGTCACTACTCCAGTGGTGTGGATTCCTTTCCAGAAGCTTATGTTGCTGGTTTTGAAAACCAGCATCCTCTGGCTAGCTTACGGCATGCTCTGTGGGAGCTTTGTACACGAGCGGAAATCCCAGATCTTGAACGGCGCTGTCTGCCTGTGCAGTTGCACATTGGCCATAGCTGGGGCGGCGGGCTGAATCGCTGGATAACCAATTACTTAGCTGCGGACTCTACACACCACCATTTGGTGTTGCGGTCCATCGGTGATAGAACTGCTTTTGGTCAGCAAATTGCTCTCTATGGCAGTGCCGATATGCAAGTGCCATTGCGCACGTGGGTATTAGCTCAACCCATTTTGTCTACTGTCGTTAGCCAGTTGGAGTACGAGCAGTTGTTGGCTGAGGTGATAGCCCAGTTCAACGTAGAGTCTGTTGTTGTGTCTTCTTTTATCGGACACTCCCTTGATAGCCTGAGATCTGGATTGCCCACGACATTGGTGTTGCATGACTTTTTCCCTTTTTGTCCTGCGCTCTATGCTTGTTTTGGCTCGCCTTGCCAATCTTGTGATTCAACCACGCTTAAACAATGCCACAGCGACAATTCACTTCATTCCTTTTTTCGCCACGAGCCTGATGAGCATTGGTTGAGCATTCGATCGGCTTTTTCTGAACTGCTTTTAGAGCTTCGCCCAACGATTGTTGCGCCATCTCAATCGGTTTTAGATCGTTATGCAAACTTGAAAAGTACGCTGGAGGAATTGGATCCGCTGGTAATACCGCATGGCTTAGACGATGAGTTTGCAGATGCCCTTGTGAGCAGCAGCATGCCTATTCCAGAAGCGCGGGCAAAGTTGAGCGTGCTCGTGCTTGGAAGAATGACGGCCGAAAAAGGCGCGCTTTTATTGCAAGCTGTGATTCCTAAAGCATCTGAATTCGCAGAGTTCTTTTTGCTTGGTGCAGGTGAAGAGGGGGAACAGTTTAGAGATTTTGATTCGTGTCGTGTTGTTGACGACTATCAGCTTGCAGACCTTCCCAGATACGTAACCGAACAGTCACCTGACATAGGTCTACTACTCTCCGTAGTGCCCGAAACGTTCAGCTATACGCTCAGTGAGCTTTGGGCCATGGGTATTCCCGTCGCGGCGACGCGTTTGGGAGCGTTTTCAGATCGAATCAGCGAAGGAGACAATGGGTGGCTTGTTGAGCCCAGCGCAGACAAAATAACGGCGAAACTAGAGGATATTCTTACAGATCGTGAATCATTGACTAGAGTGTCCAACCGAGTGCGCTCGCAGACTGTGCATCGCTCAAGTTCAATGGTGGAGGCCTACAATGCGGTACACCCTGAGAATCCAGGCATACCACTTAGGCGGTTTTTTTTGCCGCGCCGTTCTTTTCAGAATCCCTATCGAGGTATCGAGCAACAAGATCAAACATTAAGATATATCGAACGGACTCATGGGGTAGAGGCTACATACCGAGGTGTGCTGCGCGAGTTTTTACAGTACAGCGCGCAAAAAGCCGATCAAACTCAGCGAGTTCCCCGCGTTATCCGAATGTTGCTGAGCAAAGGTTTGTCCTTTATTGCTAAGGCTGTTTAGCGAAACCAATTTTGTTATCGCCAAATGCCCAAGTGCAAGCTTTTCAGCACATACCAGATACTCACTCTTCTCATACCTTGCACTTTTGGGCGGCTCTGTAGAGCTGCTTTCAAGCCCGCCAAAGCGCTGTATTTAGCTTTCAGATAGTTGCTCAAAGAGCCGCGCAAAAGAAATACACCTGCCATAAAAATAGTCATCAAAAGATGTGCAGGTATGACCAGGGGTAGTAACTGCCAGGGCGTATTCTTGGCGAGTACCCACACCAGGTTTCGGTGGCCATGATAGTCAGCAAAACCGGGGTACTGACTGCTGGTTGCGGAT
>JBGCDE010000050.1:0-12925 GCA_045105115.1 Pseudomonadales bacterium
CGCGCAGACTTTATTGTGCTTAATCAGAATATTTTTGAAGTAGACCGTTTCGACATCCACAAAACCCAGCCAGTGGCTGTTATTGTTGGAGGCGAAACGGTCTCAGGCGGTCTTTAGCTAAGACCGGATACTGTAGCGCTATAGCGTTCGGGCAATTTCCTGCACGCTGAACACTTCAATCTTGTCGCCTACTTTAACGTCGTAGTTCTTCACGCCAATACCGCACTCCATGCCGTTGCGCACATCGTTAACGTCGTCTTTAAAGCGTCGCAATGATTCCAGCTCACCTTCAAAGATAACAACGTTGTCGCGCAGTACGCGGATAGGCTTGTTGCGATGCACCGTGCCTTCCACCACCATACAGCCCGCAACCTGGCCAAACTTTGGTGACTTAAACACGTCGCGCACGTCGGCCACGCCAATAATTTCTTCGCGCAATTCAGGTGCCAGCATGCCACTGAGTGCTGCCTTGACGTCGTCGATGAGGTTATAGATCACGCTGTAATAGCGCATATCCATGCTTTCATCTTCAACCATCTTGCGAGCCGAACCATCTGCACGCACGTTAAAGCCAAACACAACAGCTTGAGAGGTTAACGCCAGACTGGTGTCTGTTTCTGTAATACCGCCAACACCGCCGGAAATGATATTGACCTTCACTTCCTCATTACCCAAATCCATCAAGGCCGATTGAATAGCTTCCAAAGAGCCTCTCACGTCCGCTTTCAATACTACGTTCAATGTTTTGGTTTCGCCGCCTTGCAACATTGCAAACGGGTCGTCTAGCTTAACAGCACGCTGGTTTGAAACGCGCTCTTCACGCTCTTTCACTTCGCGCTGCTCGGCAATTTCACGTGCTTGCTTCTCGCTGTCTACCTGCAAGAACAGGTCGCCTGCGTTTGGTGTGGCGTCCAGACCCAAAATTTCGATCGGAATCGAAGGCCCGGCTTCACTAATTGGCTTACCGTTTTCATCCAGCATTGCCCGCACGCGACCAACCGCTGTACCAGCCAATAGAATGTCACCACTGCGTAACACACCACGCTGCACTAATAGCGAGGCTACCGGACCACGACCCTTATCAAGTCTTGATTCAATAACCAGCCCTTGCGCAGGAACATCTCGCGCCGCGGTCAGCTCAAGCAACTCTGATTGCAGTAATACCGCATCAAGCAACTCATCAATACCTTGCCCGGTATGCGCAGACACCTGAATAAACTGCGTGTCACCACCCCAGTCTTCAGGAATAACTTCCTTCGCTGAGAGTTCGTTCTTAACACGCTCAGGGTCGGCACCTTCTTTATCAATTTTGTTCACGGCCACAACGATCGGCACACCGGCTGCACGCGCATGCGTGATAGCTTCTTCGGTTTGCGGCATCACACCATCATCAGCAGCAACCACCAGAATAACGATATCGGTGCTCTGCGCACCACGGGCACGCATCGCGGTAAACGCGGCGTGGCCTGGTGTGTCAAGGAAGCTGATCATGCCGCGATCGGTTTCTACATGGTAGGCGCCAATATGCTGCGTGATGCCACCGGCTTCGCCGTCGGCAACTTTGGCTTTGCGAATGTAATCCAGCAGAGAGGTTTTACCGTGGTCAACGTGACCCATCACGGTAACGACCGGTGCGCGCGACTCTTGCGTGCCACCTTCAACGTCTAACAGTTCTTCAACCTTATCTTCAGCCGAATCGCCAGATTGCAATCTCACCTTATGGCCAAGCTCTTCAACCACCAATGCCGCTGTGTCTTGATCAACGTAATCATTGATCGAGGCCATCACGCCCATACCCATCAGAGTTTTGATCAATTGGCCTGATTTGATTGACATACGCGATGCCAAATCAGAAACCTTGATACTCTCGGGAATCTCTACTTCGTGGACTATAGCCTCCGTTGGCATTTCAAAGCCATGCTTGTGGTGTTCAGAGTGAACCGGGCCAAGCGCTTGCGCCGCTAGCGCCCGGCGTACGCGCGCTTCTTCTTCCTCGGCCGCCAGCATGGCTTGCCGGGTAAGACTGTGCCCGGATTTCTTGTCTTTTCCTTTTCTTGCACCACCACTGCGTTTCTTCGGCTTGGTGTCATCGTCATCCGTACGACCGTCTTTACGCTTGTATCTCGGGTCAGCGGCGGCACCATCCGCAGGTGCTTTCGCTTTGGCTTGTGCAGCGGCGGTGGCAGCAGCGGCTTCCTTCGCCACACGCTGACGTTCTTTTTCCGCCAGATCAAGGCGTTTACGATTTGCCTCATCCCGGCGTGCTTGTTCTTCACGCTCTTTCGCTTTGCGTTTGCCTGCCGCAGCTACGCGCAATGCTTCCGCATCAAAGTCTGCCTTACGCGCTGGCTTCACTTCCGCTTCTTCAACCGGTGCAGGTGCAGGCTCAGGCTCTTGCGCAACGATTTCTTCTTCAACCGGCGCTTCAACTTCAGCTTCTACTGCTTCCTCAACCACTTCCGCCACTGGTTCTTCAACCACCGGCGTTACTTCTAATTCTTCTGCCGCTTCAACTACCTCGTCTTCAGGCAACTCTTCGCGTTTAACGTAGGTACGTTTTTTGCGTACTTCTACATTGACCGTTTTACGCGCCTGGCCACTGCCAGTTTTCAAACGACTAACTGTTTTGCGCTTTAGCGTGATTTTTTTCGGCGCAGTCGGAGTTTCACCATGAGAGCGCTGGAGAAAAGACAGCAAAGTCTTCTTGTCGTTATCTGAAACGACCTGATCTTCTTTGTCATGAGACAAACCAGCTTGCTGCATTTGCCCGAGCAAACGATCAACCGGTGTTCCAACTACTTTGGCAAGTTCACTTACGGTAACTTCTGCCATGGGTATTCTCCTGTACAGCCTTAATAGCTGCTATCTGTGCGACCTTGGTAGGTAAGGTGGATGAGAAAGTTTCTGTTGCCGGCGCTTACTCTTCCGCAAACCAAGGTGCGCGTGCCGCCATAATTAGCTCACCTGCACGCTCTTCATCAAGCCCTTCAAGCTCAATGATGTCTTCTATGGCTTGTTCAGCCAGATCTTCCATAGTTACTACACCAAGACCGGCCAGCTGATACGCCAGCGCCTTGTCCATACCTTCCATTCCCAGCAAATCTTCTGCTGGCTCGGCGGCGTGCTCTTGCGAAGCAATTGCACTGGTTAACAGCGCATCTTTCGCTCGTGCTCGCAATTCTTCGGCAATGTCTTCGTCAAAGCCTTCGATAGCGACCATTTCTTCAAGTGGCACATACGCCACCTCTTCCAAAGAGGTAAATCCTTCTTCAACAAGAACAAGGCCTACGTCTTCGTCAACTTCCAAACGCTCAATGAACATTTGCATCACTTTGCCCGCTTCCTCTTCTTGCTTGAGGTTAGCGTCTTCGGTGCTCATCACGTTAATAATCCAGCCAGTCAATTCACTGGCTAATCTAACGTTTTGGCCATTTCGACCAATTGCCTGAGCAAGATTGTCGTCGGCAACGGCTACGTCCATGGTGCGACTGTCTTCGTCAACAACAATGGATTCCACTTCAGCCGGCGCCATCGCGTTAATCACTAATTGCGCCTGGTTGTCGTCCCAGAGCACAATATCAACGCGCTCATTCATCAATTCATTCGACACTGCCTGCACACGCGAACCACGCATACCAACACAGGCACCAACCGGGTCGATTCGACCGTCATTGGTTTTAACCGCGATTTTTGCGCGCGAACCAGGGTCTCTGGCCGCAGCACGAATCTCGATAACCTCTTCGGATATTTCTGGCACTTCCACTTTGAACAGCTCAATCAGCATTTCATTGCAGATACGGCTCAGGATTAGCTGTGGCCCACGCGCTTCAGGGTTCACTTCAATCAGTATTGCGCGTACGCGATCATTGATTCGAAACGCTTCACGACCAACCACTTGCTCGCGTGACAACAGGCCTTCCGCATTGTTACCCAGATCAACAATGATGTGCTCACGTGTAACACGCTTAACTGTGCCGCCAATCAGCTCACCAATGCGGTCCTGGTACTCATCAACTATTTTGGCGCGCTCTGCTTCGCGAACCTTTTGTACAATCACCTGCTTGGCCGTTTGCGCAGCAATACGACCAAACTCAACGTTTTCAACTTGCTCTTGATGCCAATCACCGACCTGCAAGCTGGCGTCTACTTCTGCCGCTTCTTCAGTGGTGAACTGTGTACCCAGCAAAGCCATTTCATCATCAGCTACAACCAGCCAACGCTGAAACGACTCGTAATCACCGGTCTCACGATCAATGTTGACGACTATGTCGGCTTCTTCTTCATAGCGTTTCTTGGTGGCCATGGCCAGGGCAGACTCAAGCGCCTCAAAAATAATGTCTTCCGACACACCTTTTTCGTTTGAAACGGCTTCAGCAACCAGCAGTATCTCTTTACTCATCACATCCTCATGGCTAACACTTCATGCGGGTGTTGTCTCGCTTCGATTATTCGAAGTTTGGCACCACACGCGCGCTATCAACTAATTCATACGGCAGAACAAACTCTTCGTCGTCAATGTGAACCATCAGTTCATCATTTTCTATGCTGCGCAATATGCCTTTAAACTTTCGTCGCCCGTCAAATGCCATTCGCAATTTAACTTGCAACTCATACCCTATGTACTCGTGGAACTGCTCCAACTTGAACAAGGGTCTGTCCATGCCCGGTGAGGAGACTTCCAGTCTGTACTCGCCAGGAATTACTTCTTCAACATCAAGATTGGCGCTAATCTGTCGACTCACACTCGCGCAATCATCCACGTTCACACCGTCTTCCTTTTCGATGTAGACTCTAACCATTCTTGGGTTGGCATTGAGCATCAAATCGATACCCCACAACTCGCACCCATGCGCCCGAACGGCTGGCTCAAATAAAACTTCCAACTGTGCCGCCGTTGCCATTTGCGCACCCCATAAAGCAAAAAACCCCAAAATGGGGCTTCAAAACTACCGCTGTCACCCCTTGTCACCAAACTACGGTCACAAGTGTTTGTTGGTAGCGGGGGCCGGATTTGCACCTACTACCTTCAGCGGCTGCGCCTGAAAAAGCAGAGCCCGATCGTCGGGCATCTTGCTACTGGCACTGCTGCTGAATTTGGTAGCGGGGGCCGGATTTGAACCAACGACCTTCGGGTTATGAGCCCGACGAGCTACCAGACTGCTCCACCCCGCATCAAACAAAGTCTCAAACTGAAGTGCGATATCCTTCAGCCCGATAATAAGACGGCGAATTATAGTGATCTGCCGACATCAGGTCAACCAAAGCTTTGGCAAAACACACAGTTTCGTCAACGGCTTAGGATATTAGGGTTTGGTACTTGTAAGAATACCAACAATGTATAGTACCCAAGGCTGGGTTGGATGCCAGAGGCATTCAACGACTGAGCCCAAAGCGGCTATGAAGAGAACGAAGTGAACGACCGCTTTGGATAAAGCGAGGGCCGGCAGTCCGGCCGAGAAAACGTAGCAGCATTCGTAAGAATGCCTTCACATATTGGTGCCCAAGGCCGGACTTGAACCGGCACGGCTTTCGCCACTACCCCCTCAAGATAGCGTGTCTACCAATTCCACCACTTGGGCATTACTCATTCGGAAAAAGTCGTCCTGACTTTTTCCTTTCACGCTACCGGAAAACGCGGTTTCCCGGTAGCTCCCATTTCCTGCGGCTTTCGCCTTAGGAAATGCTGGTGCATCCTTGCACCAGATGTTGTTCTTACCAATTACTCTGGAATATCGGAATCTGCGGGCATATCGTCAGTCAGCGATGAGGGTATATCGCTGGCATCCAGAACAGGTACTTCGTCATCTACAATACTTTCAACGGCTTGTTCGGCTTGCGCTTCAATGGCCTCGGCTGAAGGCAGGCCGGTGTCTACGTCAATGTTTGCTTTGTCTTTTGCATAAATAGCAAGCGCGAAACTGGTGGCAAAGAAAAGCGTTGCCAGCATGGCGGTGCTTTTGGTCAGGAAATTACCGCTGCCGCCGCTGCCAAATACAGTTTGCGACGCACCACTACCAAATGATGCACCCGCGTCGGCGCCTTTGCCTTGCTGAATCAATATCAGCGCTACTATGCCGATTGCCGCCATTACATGCACAATCAGAACTATTTGTTCGACACCCATCCGTTTGTCCTCTACGTCGCGCGTAAGATGCTACATCTAACGCTAGTCACCGCTACCAGCAGCTTGGCATATTGCCATAAAATCGTCTGCCACCAAGGCAGCACCACCAATCAAGCCGCCATCTATATCAGCTTGCGCAAACAATTCTTGCGCGTTACCGGGCTTAACACTGCCACCGTACAAAATACGCACCCCGGCAGCCAAACTGTCACTGTACTCAGCCACTTTACTGCGCATTGCAGCGTGTACTTCCTGCGCCTGTTCAGCAGACGCGGTACGGCCAGTGCCTATGGCCCACACCGGTTCGTAAGCGAGTATCAGCGAGCCAAGCTCTTCAGCCGTAAAGGCATCTAAAACCGCGTTTTGCTGACCAAGCACCACATCAAGTGTATGCCCAAGTTCCCGTTCTTCAAGGGTTTCCCCTACACACAACACGGGTTGCAAACCGGCATCCAGAACCTGGCGAACTTTGGCTACTGTGCCGGCATCTGTTTCCGCGAACAATGTTCTGCGTTCAGAATGGCCAATTAATACGTATTGGCAGCCTACATCAGCCAACATTGTGGCGGCTACTTCACCCGTAAATGCACCACTTGTTTCACCCGCGCAGTTTTGAGCGCCAAGCCCAACCGCACTGCCTGCTAATAAGCCACTCGCTTGCGGCAAATACACATAAGGAGGGCATACCGCCATTTCAACACCCGCAACTGCGGGAATTGCAGCAATCAAAGCTTCAACTTCAGAAGTTGAGCCATGCAACTTCCAGTTGCCAATCACTAATGGTGTACGCATTCCTACCCCTGGCGCCTAATGGCACTTTTAGCGGGCGCACATGGTACCCAAGCGCCCAATAACATACAAGAAGCTAAATGGGGTGGGCGTGAATTAACACCAACCGGCCCGGCCTATCATCTATGCTTCCGCTAAAGGTGAATACCTTACCGCGTGATTACCCCCGGTGGCTCCCATGTTTGCTCAATAACCGAGGTTTCCGGGTTATAGACTCTTAGAAACATGTAAAACGGGCCATCAGGCGTGGGCAGCCAATTACTGATTTCGCCTTCATCCAGCACGGTGGGACCAATAAAGATATCCAGAGAACCGTCTTGGTTGTACTTCAAACGCTCAGTACGATCACCAATGCTGAAGCGATTAAGCTTGTTGCCCGAAAAAGCGTAGGTGGCAGAGTCGTACATGGTGGCGGACCAAAAGGCATTCGCCGGTGGCAGATTGTCTGCCGGAAAATGCATGCGGTAATGCTTGGTTCCGTCCAGAGCCTGGCCTTCAACATCAGTATAAGACGACAAATACACGGCCTCTTCCGGCTGATTGGCCATCAAACCCATTAATGTAACCGCGGCGCGGTAGGCGAAATCACTGCCGTAGCGACCTATATCCTGCTTGGGGTAACCCCAGTGGTTCAGATTTACGCTCGAAATATCAGCCGCCTGCGCCGTAACGATCTGGTGGGCGGTTTCGGCAGCGCGTGACAAGCCTTTGCTTGTTTCAGCATCTAAATCGCTCAACTTGATAGGCAAATCAATTCCAATCCCAATATTGCTAAATTGAGACAAATAACTTTCGTGCGCGGGGATTGGCGGGTTGCTTGCCAGTTCACGATTGATAACACGCCAGGCATCGGCCGGGTTCGCTGGATCAACAAGATCCGGTATTTTACCGGCGTACGCTGGCGAGGGTTTGCCATCCACAGTGAGCAGGCGAAATTGGTCCTGCAGCGCATTAACCGCCGGTATGTCAGCTTTGCCGTCGACCAGAATGCGCAGCAAAAACATCGTCCACGGCGTGGTCGACTCGTACACTTTTTCGATACCTTCAGGCACTTCACCTTGCCAACCTGGTGGCACCATTAAATATTTTCCAGCAGCCGCACCGGTGCGGCTACCAAACGATGCAAAGTTGGTTGCGTACATGTCGGCTAACTGAATCGTATAGTAGCGATCTTTTATGGCTGGCACTTCAATAATAAGCGGCGCTTCTGACAAGTCCAGGAATGCCAATGTATACAGAGTGTCGTTATTAGGCGTTGCCGCAACCGTTGTCTCAGCATTCATTAACACACGGTTGTGGTTTAGCTGATTGGCGGGGCCTCGATACATTGGTGAGTCTTTGCTGTGCCAAATCCAGCGAAACTTATTGGTGTGCACTAATGGGTAGGCATAGACGTATGCCTGCACACCCAGGGAATACGCAAACTCTTCACGTAGTTCATCCGGCATTTCGCTGGCCGCTAACACTACTTTGCTATTCGCCGCACAAATCAGCAAAACTACGGATAGTACTTTTGGAAAGTGAGTTTGAAACAGTTTGATTGTATACATTGAAATAAACCCCGAACCCTAAAACGAAAAAAGGCATCAAAAGATGCCTTTTTCCTCAAGTGCTCTGTCGTTTAGAAAGAGAACTTAGCACGCAGACCAAACACAGAACCTTCTTCCTGAAAGCGTGCGTGAGAACCTGCCAATACTGGCACGTCGTAGCTTTGTGCGTAAGCCACTTCGTCAAGGATGTTGCGGCCAAAGGCCATCAAGTCCCACTGCTCATTACGAATACCGACACGCAGATTCACTTTCGTGTAAGAAGGAATCACATCGATTGGATCGTTATCACCCGCTGAGTTGAACTCGTCGCGGTAGTTAACTTCACCACCTACGTAGAACTCAAGATCGTCGAACGATTTTACGTAGTCCATCAAGATTGACGCGCTGATGTCGGAGGCATACAAAGTGGGCTCACCTGACAGGTCGTTGAAGTCACCCCCTGGGTTACCCGCAACACCACACAATGGGTTCGCATCTAACTGAATTGCTGTACAGGGTGCATCCGCAAACTCAGAGTACGTTGCGTCAAGCCATGCTATGTTCGCACCAATCTGAAGGCCTTCAGTTGCCTGCCAGCGGGTATCAATTTCAATACCTTTAATTTCAGAAGAACCAGCGTTCTTAACTGTGAAGCCAACACCTTTGAAAATCGCAGTTTGCAGATTGTCGTACTCAGTGTAAAACGCTGCCCAGTTAACCGTCATCGCACCGTCTAGCAAGGTGTGCTTACCACCAATTTCGAATGCGTCCACAGACTCGTCGTCAAATTCGAAATCTTCATTAGGCACAGTTGGGTCGTAGCAAGCGTTGATGTTCACACTGCCATCGGCCTCCATGGTACAACTCCACTCACCCAAAGCCACTCCACCAGGTTCGCCGTCATCCGCCGCGGTGAAACCACCACTTTTGAAGCCTTGCGAGAACGAGAAGTACAGCATGCTCTCGTCGTTTATATCCCACTGGAAGTTAACAGACGGAATCAGCTCACTCGTGGTTCGCGAATCATTGTAATTGTAGGCGTAAGTGTTAAACGCCAGCGCCTGTACCTGACCAAGGAAGAACTCATTACTAGGTGTTCTGTTTCCCGTAAAGCTGTCAGTTAAGAACTGAACGCTTTCTACGTCTTTGCTCTCTTCGGTATAACGCAGTCCAAGTGTTACGCGTAAAGAATCAGAAATGGTATAGGTGCCCTGGAAGAACAAAGCCCATGAATCCGAGTCTAGTGTGTACTTGTGGTTACGACCGATAAAGTCAGGTCGGTAAGGCGCACCAAGCGGAACCGTTACCAGTGGTGTCAGGTTGGTAAAGCCTATCGCACCTAATGGAATAGGTGGAAGAAATGGCACCAACTGATTGCCAGGCAAACCAGCAACCAAGCCACCAAGCGACAAGTCGATTTCTACCAGACGGTCAGTTACGAGTTCGCTCTTGTCATAGTAAGCACCCGCCACAAATTCGAATCGTTCACCAGCAGGTGAGGTAATTCGAAACTCCTGACTGAACTGCTCATAATCCTGGTCATCGTCTCGCGAAATAAATCGCAGTGGCAACCAATCAACATCTGAACCGCTTTGTACTTCGTATTCCGACAAACCAGTTACCGACGTGAAGGTGTAATCACCCATTTGGTAGTTAACGTTCAGCGCCCAGTTTTCGACAATAGCGTCATCGCCATCTGGGTAGCGACCAAGGGTTGGCGATCCGTTGACTGGCCCACTACCGTAGCCATTGTCTTTAAACGTTGTGTAATCCTGACCGGCTATAGAGGCGAACTCCGGGAAATTATTATCCGTAATGGCATAGGCGCCGGTAGCAAATGCGCTTCTGTTAGGAAACAAAGCGTCGCGTTGAGCCGGATCGAGATACAACCAAGTTGCTGAGGCTGCACCGGTACGGCCCTCGTCAGACTTGCTGTACTTCAGATTGAGGTCAAGGTCGTCAGTAGGCTGCCAAACAAAGGTGATTCGATAACTGCTCTCTTCTGTTGAAGGCTCATTCGTATCAAGCAAGGCGTTATTAATATAACCATCTGTCTCTCTGTGCTTGAAGCCAATTCGCAAACCAGTGTTTTCGGTAGGCGAGCCACTCAGGAAGCCTTCAATAACCTGACCACCGTTTTGCTCAGCAGTGAAGGCGATGTCACCCATAAACTCTTCGCCAGCATCGGGTGATGCTGATGTAATGTTGATAGCACCGGCAACCGTGTTTCTGCCGAACAAAGTACCCTGCGGACCACGCAGCACTTCGATTCGCTCTAAATCAACAAACGCGTTGCGATATTGTCGACCACGACCCATGTAGATGCCGTCTATATACATACCAACAGACTGTTCGAAGCCCTGGTTGTTACCAGAACCCACACCACGCATATAAATGTTGGTGTTTACCGCCGCATTGGCGATGTGCAGGTTAGGCACATAGTCGGCGATGGCCGCCATGTTCGGAATACCGGCTTCTTGCAGCTTGTCGCCTTGCATCGCCGATACTGAAATAGGTACATCTTGCAGGCTCTGGGCACGCTTCTGCGCCGTAACCACGATCTCCTCTAGCATCTGCGCAGGCGCAATTTGGCTCAACGTGGCCAAACTCAAAGCAAGAACAATAGGGGTCTTTCTGAAATTAACAGTCATTCGAGGATCCTCTGACAACAGCTTTATATTTATAAACAAAAACGCACAATGGTTGTGCGGGCGTTGGGCGGGAGGGTACTACACATACGAGGCATATAAAACCGAAAAGTCGACCGAAGGGGAGCTTCAGATTAACGGTTAAATAATTGAGGGAATTACGACTTTGTTCGTTGTGGCACGCCTGTCAGGCGACAGCGCGCTCTACCACACCGGCTAATTCTTCGGCTATTTGGCCCACTAAAGAACCATTCTCACCTTCTACCATGACCCGAACTACTGGCTCAGTGCCAGAGGGCCTGAGAAGTACCCGGCCGCGTGCTCCCAGGCGGGTTTCCGCATCGTTCACCGCAGATTGAATGTCAGGTTGCTCTACTAGATTGATTTTACTGGCTAATTTCACATTGATCATACGCTGCGGGAATTTACTCATACCTGAGCGCAAGTCTCTGAGAGTGCGCTCAGACGACCGAACCGCCAGCAGCACTTTAAGTGCCGCCACCATGCCGTCACCGGTGGTGGTCACATCGGCGCAAATGATATGTCCTGAGCTTTCACCGCCCAATTCCCAATCATTTTGAACCATTTTCTCAATCACATGGCGGTCACCCACCTGGGCACGTACGAAGGGAATATCCAGGTCAGCAAGGGCTAGCTCGAAGCCGAGATTAGACATCAATGTGCCTACCACCCCATTACAGCCACTGGTTTGCAGCTGGTCACAGGCAATGATATACAGCAACTCATCGCCATCGACCAGGTCACCAGCGTGGTCAACCATGATAAGCCGGTCGCCATCACCGTCCAAGGCAACGCCCAAATCGGCGTGCTTTTCCACTACGGTTTTCTGCAACAAGGCAGGACTGGTTGATCCAACCCCGTCGTTAATATTGATGCCGTCCGGTTCAACGCCGATTTCAATCACCTTGGCACCCAGCTCGCGCAGCACTGCCGGTGCTACGTGATAGGTTGCACCGTGCGCGCAATCAACCACAATAGTCAGGCCTTCAAGATTAAAACCGGTTGGCACTGTGCTTTTACAAAATTCGATGTAACGCCCTGCGGCGTCGTCTATTCGCGTTACCTTGCCAAGCTGGTTCGACTCAACCGTGGTCATGGATTTCTCAAGCTGCGCCTCGATACGCAATTCCAATTCATCCGGCAACTTGGTTCCGGCTGATGAGAAAAATTTGATGCCATTATCATGATACGCATTGTGTGATGCGCTGATCACAATGCCGGCTTGCGCATTAAAGGTACGCGTGAGATAGGCAATAGCAGGTGTGGGCATTGGACCCATAAGAGCCACGTCTATACCCGCGGCAACCAGCCCCGCCTCAAGCGCCGACTCAAACATGTAACCTGATATTCGGGTGTCTTTGCCAATCAAGACTTTGCCCAGCGAGCTTTTGCCGCGACGGTCTTCAGCAAATACTTTACCTACGGCCCAACCCAGTTTGAGAACAAACTCAGGGTTGATTACGTCGTTGCCGACGCGGCCACGAATACCATCTGTACCAAAATATTTTTTGCCCATAACCCAGCTTTATCAGTTATCTATTTATACGACTATTTGCTTCTACAGCTATTTGTTTCTACGACACTACGGCAAGTACTTCCAGAGCGTCGCAGGTGGCCAAAACATCGTGAGTGCGAATAATCGCAGCCCCTTTTTGTGCCGCAATCAACGCCAACGCAAGACCACCGACCACCCGCTCTTTCTCAGGGCGAATGGCCTCACCTTTCGAAAGTATAGACCCAATCATAGACTTGCGAGACACCCCAATCAGAACAGGGCAACCAAGGTTTACAAAGTGCTCAATGTCGTTAAACAG
>JBGCDE010000051.1:0-14910 GCA_045105115.1 Pseudomonadales bacterium
ATCATCGGCATCTGTTAATGGCATCTGCTTTGGCGGGGGCGACTTTGCTGCCGGTTGCCGATACGTTCGCTCGCCTGGTTTTAGCACCAACTGAATTACCAGTGGGAATGATTACCGCAGCAATTGGCGCGCCATTCTTCATCATATTGCTACGAAACAGGCCACACCATGGTCGCTGAGCAAAAGCCAATTCTTCGCCTGCAGAATCTACATGCCAGTACGCAAGGCGTAGAACTCATTCGAAACGTTAACCTGGATGTTTACAGCGGCGAGATTCTGGCATTGATTGGACCAAATGGCGCAGGTAAGAGCAGCTTGCTACGAGCGATAGTTGGTGACATAGAAACGGATGCAGGTGAGGTGTTTTTCGCAGACCGTTTGCAAGCGTCTTTCAAACCGCGGGAACTTGCGCAACAACTTGCGTATCTTCCTCAGAATAGTGAATTGAACTTTCCATTTGAAACTCTCGATGTGGTATTGATGGGACGAATTCCTCATTCATCCGGTGCGAGTAGGGATTTGCAGATTGCAGAACAAGCATTGGCTCTGGTAGATATGACTCATCTCGCTGATCGGCTCTATACACGATTATCCGGAGGTGAACGCCAGCGTGTGCAGCTGGCTCGTGTGCTGGCGCAGATAGCAGGCGGCGACGATAAGCCGCCACGCATGCTAATTCTGGATGAACCCTGCGCCTCACTTGATGTTGCCCATACCCAGGCGTTAATGAAAGGCTTGAAGGTGTTAGCATCTGAGGGGCTTGCTGTCGTGATGGTGTTGCATGACTTTACGCTTGCTGCACGCCATGCAACGAGAGTGGCTGCAATTCATAATGGTGAAATTGCCGCCGTAGGCACTGCGCAGGAAGTTATCACGCCACACACAATCAATGCGCTTTTTAACGTGAGTGCCAGTATTGTTGCCCATCCTGACACAGGCCGAACGGTTGTATTGATTGATGATTAAAAAACTTCGCGCACAACTGGCCGCCAGCCTGGCTTTTCTTTTCGCAAGCTCTGCCGGGGTCGTGCTGGCCAACCCGATTGAAGTCACTGATTTTCTAGGCCGGAACCTGCAGCTGCAAGCACCTGCCGAACGGGTGATTGCACTGGCACCTCATATTGTTGAGAACGTTTACAGCGCCGGCGCTGGTGATAAGTTGGTAGGCGTAGTTAGCTATAGTAATTTCCCGAAAGAAGCGCAATCTATACCAATTGTTGGCGGTTATAAATCTTACAGCGTAGAAACCATCATTGCGCTGAAACCTGACCTGATTTTGATGTGGGCTTCGGGCAATGGCGACAAGGCGCTTCAACAATTAAGTGCACTAGGTTTCACGGTGTACGTTGATGAACTGTCCAGCCTTGATGACATAGCCAAGTTCGTTCAACACATAGGGCAGATGACAGGCACGGAAGACACGGCGAATGAGAGCGTTAACGAATATGTTCAAGAGCTTACATCCTTGCGTGATGAACATAGTCAGAGCGCTGCAGTAAGCGTTTTTTATCAGGTTTGGAATGAGCCATTGCAGACTATTAACGGCAAGCACATTATCAATGACGTTATTGGCTTATGCGGCGGTAAAAATATCTTTTCTGATGCTGCGGTACTAGCGCCAAAAATTAGTTTGGAATCAGTGATTGTCGCCGACCCTCAAGTTATAGTGGCCAGTGGTATGGATGAAGCACGCCCGGAATGGCTGGATGACTGGCGAAAATGGCCGCAATTGCAGGCTGTAAAACGTGAGCACGTTTATTTTATTCCCCCGGACCTGCTGCAGCGCCACACCTTTCGTCTACTGCAAGGTGCTCAGCAATTGTGCTCGCAGCTGACAGAGGTTCGCGAACCTCTGCACTAGGCAGTCTCTCAGGCAACATCTTTGGCAAGCCTAATTTTCGCCGTAATCCCTTGCATCCCAGATATCCCGCACCCATCGAACAATAATACCCAAACCCACAATCAAGGCGATCAGTCGCACGGCAAATCCCACAAACGGAATACTGGCCAATACAAATAGAATCAGTAAGCCAAGAAACAGTGCCATTATCGGTCTGTGTTGCTCTGTATTCGCCAAAATGGCATCGCCCACATAAGCGCCTGCAACAATCGGTGCTGCATACATCGCGATAATCCACAGAAGCAGTGCTGTAATTCCAATGGGTAAGCCAACCAGCGTAATCATTATCAACACTGCCAATATAGGAGTAGTGATCAAGGCCACCGCACCAAGTGCACTGGAGCCCAGCAACTCTCTACCATCAAGCGCTGAAGCAAAACGTAAAGAAGGGAATAAGGCAAACATCACCAGGCCAAATAAGAAAGCAGCTAGCAGTTTCAGCAACCGTCCAAAGTAGTAGTCGGAAGCACTGTGCGAACTGGCTTCTTCCGGAATAAATTCGATACTGCGTTCGCCGAGTATGACTGCATTATCATCCAAGCTTAACGACGCTTCGTCAGCAACCATTGCCTGAAGATTGCCAGCCACATGAGCCTTGCCAGACAATTCCAGCTCACCACCGTAGTAGCGCAAATCTTTCGCAATCTTTCCGGAAAACGAAAAAGCGGATGCGGTAGCCCAGAGTTCGCGACCAATTTGGGCGCCTAGTTCTGCATCTTTCGCAGCCAGTAAAATATTTCCACCGACAATAAAAGGATAATCGTTGCGAATCTTTTC
The DNA here is from genome assembly GCA_045105115.1 of Pseudomonadales bacterium. GTDB lineage: Bacteria > Pseudomonadota > Gammaproteobacteria > Pseudomonadales > JAUIET01 > JAUIET01. The sequence continues at coordinate 2,678 of JBGCDE010000051.1, forward strand.
TCCGGCGATGAATAGATTGCCGGTGATGCCGGTTTCCTTAATCGTTACACTTTTGCCCGCCGCAAACACAGTGCCGTTGATAGCTGTTTCAAATACCAGCTCTTCTGCAAAGGCAATCACATTACCGCCGATCTTTGATCGAATGGTTACCTTCTCACCAACGGCGATCAAGTCACCGCTTACATCGCCTTCGATAATCACTTCGTCGGCCGCCACAATCAGCGTGTCATCAATGACTTCGTTCGCTGAAATAGTGACGCTGTCGTCGTCATGCCGAACATCTAATGCAGCACTTTCCGGAGCATAGCCAATTGATAGCGCCAAGCAAAACACTATGCCCGCTAGCCGCGTATTCCTGGCTGGTTCACGGTAGGTGAATGCAAACAGCAAACCGGTCGGTAGTAGCCACCACAGTACCATTTGAAGCGAAAGGCCCTCATTATCAAAAACGTTTCGCAGCACATCAGTAAGGAAATCAAGCAGGCTAAACGCGGCGTCTGTGAGGTTGGGCGCAAGCCAGCTTAACCAGCCGGGTAAGGTAGCGATCAGCCCAAGCTTTTGCCAGGCTGTGTCAATCAGAACACCGCTTGCAACAACCAGCATAATGCTAAGGAATACATGCCTGACCGATGGGCCAGTCTGTAGCTGTGGTACGGCAAGCTCCTCAACTTCCATATGCAGCGCAGTTTTTAACGCCTCAGATTCCAGGAGTAATTGGTGTTGCATTGCTTTGCACGAGTCGCATTGCGACAGGTGAGCTACAAATGCTGTAGCTTGCTCCTTATCGAGTTCACCATCGTTGTAGAGTGATTGAACGAGTAGGCTAGGGCAGTTCATATTAAATCTCCGCGATTGTACTGTTCAGGGCGTGGCGCAGCTGTTGCCGTGCACGCAGTAATAAAACGCCAACGTGATTTTTCTTGATATCCAGTTTTGCGGCAATGTCTTCATAGCTGGCGTCTGAGTAGTAAGCCATAACTATTGGCAGTCGATACTTCTCAGGTAATGCGATGACGGCCTCATTGATTGTGTCGGCATCATGCGCATTGATGAGCGCGTCTTCGGTTGCCAGCGTTGTATCGACCGATTCTTCAGATTCTTCGTCTATATCTGAGAACACCGTGGCGAGACGTTTACGACGCCGCAAAAGATCTATGCAATGGTTGCTTGCAATACTCTTGATCCACGGACCAAAAGGTCGATGCTGTCGATAGTGTGCGTAGGATCGATAGCCTTTCATAAAAACCTCCTGTGTCGCATCTTCGGCGTCGTGTGTGCTGCCCAACATGCGCCTGCACAAACCAAATACCTGGTGGTAATGCGTGCGATATTGGGCATTGAATGCCGCCTTGTTCATTTAGCTTCCATCAACAGAACGTGCTGTCTTAGTAAGTAATACGAAACTACAGAAGGTTTATTACAAAGGAATTTTGGAATAAATGTTGTGGTCAAAAAATGTACTATTTTCAAAGACTTACAGTCGATAGTCTTTACAGTTTGAGCTGATCAAAAAATAACACACAGCGCTAAGGTCTTGTTATGCAGCACGTTTTTGGCACTGGCACGGTTGATGCATTAAGTGTTTGCAGAACTACAAACACGTACAGGCAGCATCATAATGAAAACAATACTCTGGATGACCATATTTATCAGCGGCGGCATGGTGTTCGCGGATGCATCCATCAGGTCGCTTAATTCAGTTGCCGTGAATGCCTTGCCAGATCACTCTCGTGATCTTGAAAGCGCTGAGATGAGCGCGCGTAGCGAACACAATTACTATTCGGGCTTCGCTCGATTATCCAGTCGTTCTGACTAATGTTGCCAATGATGTTTGTGCGCTTTGTGCTGCTGGGCCTCATTGCTTGCTGGGGGTAAGAAAGCGGCATTGTCTTGCTCAAAGAAAAATGGCTGCCGTGCGTGCTTGCCACCCACTTCATTCATCGTGCTTACTTCATAAACGCGACCGTTGATAATCGTATGACTCACATACTCGCTCAAGCTAAGGTCTGATAGCACATCGCCATCGATCAGCACCAGATCGGCGAGCTTACCCACTTCTATACTGCCAATATGCTTGTCCATGCCCAGGTGTGTTGCGCCATCAATTGTTCCTGCACGCAATGCCTCCCACGCACTGAATCCACCTTGCTGCATGATCCACATCTCCCAATGGGCACCCAGGCCCTCTCGCTGTCCGTGTGCGCCAATATGAACGGTCACGCCTTTGTCGCGCAATTGTTTGGCGTATTTGGCGACGTTGAAATGATTGTATTGCTCATCAGGCGCCTTTGGGCGGCGAATAGACCTGCTGTCTAACAAATAGTGTGGGGTGTAGCGTAGCAGACGAGGGTTTTCCCATACTTTGTGTCGGTCGTACCAATATTCTTCGCCCATCAGGCCACCGTAGGAAACAACGAATGTTGGTGTGTAACCGAATTTTGTCGCAGACCAGAGCGTCGTTAAGTCCTGATAACCTGTTGGAATTGGCAAGGAATGTTCAAGGCCGGTATGGCCGTCAATCAACATACTGATATTCTGGTGCAACTTGCCGCCGCCTTCAGGCACTACCATCATATCGAGCTCACGCGCTGCCGCCAGAATTTGCTGGCGCTGGTCTCGGCGCGGCTGGTTGTAACTCTTCACTGAAATAGCGCCTACGTCTTTCATTCTCTGCATATGAAACAATGCGTCATCATAGTTATCGACTATTGCTTTCACACCCAGTGATTCAGCGCCGTACAAAATAGAACCGGTCGAATAAATTCGAGGGGCGACAAGCATGCCTGCTTTTTGCATTTCGGCGGCGGCGAAAATTTCAGACGTATCGTTAGACGGGTCATGAATACTTGTTACACCGAATGCCAGGTTCGAATACTGCATCCAGTTCTGTTGCGGAATGATTTCCTCACTGCCCATCGATCCATGTGCGTGCGCGTCGACCAAGCCGGGAATAATCGTTTTACCCTCGGCGCTGATGACTAAAGCGTTCTCGGGAATATTGGCGTCCGCCATAGACCCAACATAGGCAATACGATTATTATCGAGTAATACCGCTGCATCCTGCAGCACCTCTTGCTTCGAATTGGCATCACGCATAGTGACAACGGTGGCGTTTACCAAGGCAATAGTGTGTGAGGGCTGGTCGCTGTCTACCTTAAATGACAGTGATTGAGCAGGCACAGTCTTCGGTTCTTCAATACTTGCCTCAGCAACCACTCGCTCATAATAGTTCGGTCCATAAGACCAGCCAACACGCGTGCTGTCTTTATCCCAATGCAGAAACTCGCCAGCGCGGTCAGACAATTGAGTCACCGTAAATGATTTACTATTTGGTCCAATCTCACGGCGCTTGCCGCTCGCAGTGAAAGGCGCTACGTAGGCTTTGAACTGATACGCAAACGTTACCCATTTTCCGTCAGGAGACAGACGATACTCGCTGACCTTATCTGCACCATAAAGATGCTCACGGCGATCATTGCCCTGTGCGTTGACGCTAACAAGCTGAGTTTCAGGGTAGGGTGAATCAGCTATAAACTCGGTAAAGAAAATTCGCTCACTGCCTTCAATAAATTGCGGCGCATGGCCTTTCGACGATATTCGTCGATGTTCTTCACCAGAGATGGATGCAACATAAACGCCGGGCTCCAATGACCACTCAGGACTTAGCAGATAGCCACCAGAAAATTTACGATACGCAAACGTTTTGCCATCGGCTGCAAAACTCGGCTCCACGTAGTGCCCGGGCTGCATGCTGATGGTTTTACCGTTGCCACCGCTTGAGGCCACCACTTTTATGCTGCCCAGCGTTTCGTCGTTCCAGCTTGTATAGATAATTTTGCGGCCGTCGGCAGAATAGCGCGGGTAAAATTCGTCATGATCATTTTGACGCGTTAATCGCTTCGATTTTCCTGTGCCAATATCGTGCACATACAGTTTGCCTAAAGCCTGAAACAAAATACTCTTTCCATTCGGCGACTTTTGAGCCCAGCGCGTCATTTTTAGATCAAATTGGTCGGGTGCTACATCAACCGCAACACGTTGTGCATCAGCGAATCGCAGAGTGGACTTTACCCTTACCGGTATTGCCTGAACCGCACCATCAGTCACGTTTATTTTGTGAAAACCGCCACCTGACCAGAATACGATATGTCCAGCATCCGGGGTCCAGTCGAAATAGGCAAAATAGCCTTCGCTACCAAAGCCTTCCTGCATATCGCGCTCAAGGTTTGTGTAGATCGCTCTTTCAGTGCCACTTTCGAGGTCTTTGATAAATAGCGCTGTTTTCTCACGGATGCGACGGATAAACGCAATTTTTTTTCCGTCGGGTGATGGGCTGGGCACAATGGCACCACCTACGCCGCCTGCTACCGTTGTTTCCTCGCCATCACTCATGTCATAACGCTGTATACCAAACACGCCTTTCAGCGGGTCGCGGTTATAGCTAAACGTACTACCGGGCGTGAGGTCTTGTGTGTAGTAAACGTAGTTTCCATCGTGTGAAAAAGCCGGGTCGGCAATATTCTTCTGCTCTTTCTTACCCCCATTGCGTTCTTTCAATGGCACGCCGTCGCCGCCATTTTTGTGGTAAAGCCAAATTTCTCCAGCTGGAATACTGCGCCGCGACATAATGCCCTTATTGGCAATCAAGTAATCGCCATCCGGGCTCCACTTGGGAGAATGAATCAGATTTTTCTTTTCTTCACTGATTGCTCGCATGTTTTGGCCGTTCAAATCCATCGCCCAAATATTCGAAAGACCGCCGCGATCTGAGATGAATGCAATTGTTTGACCGTCTGGGCTGACACTGGGGTGAATGTTCCAGCCCAAATCTTGAGTCAGTGCTTTCGCATCACCTCCCTCTATTCCCACGATGAAAATGTCACCTAGCATATCGAACACAATTTGTTTGCCATCGGGTGTTACATCAAGACTGGACCACGTGGTGGTTTGCGTATCGATCTCGACCTCATTGAGAGCAAAGGGCGGGTTCAAAACGTCCCATTTTTCCTCGTTGTTATCAGTCACTTCCTTGGACTCTTCGGCAAAATTGCTGGCCGATAAAAACAGGCTGACAACGAGTAGGGCGAGTATTCGGCAAAACACTGGCATGGTGGCTCCATAGCGTAGGCTTGTGAATGGCGTGAGTGCTGTATATGCTGCGCCACGATATGAAGCAGAGTTTACTTGAGAATGCGGTGTGTGTGCAGATGAAACGCATGCGAATAGCGCGTGAACTATTGCTGTTGTCAGGTTTGCGCACAGCAACGGTTTTTGCGCTGTGACCTGGACCACAATTGCGCTGCTATTGTTGGTTTTTCTGCTGGGTGTGCTTACCACCCACTCCAGCATGCGCCTGCTTGCCCGGCGCTTGTTCTCAGGTAGAGAGACCAGCGTTAACGCATCGCCGCCAGTCACGGGTGACAACAGTGCAAAGCGGTTTGGCAATATCCATGAATCCGCGAGCGGGGTACCGTTAACAGCGGGAAATAGTGTTGAGCTTTTATTAGACGGTCCAAGCACCTACAGGGAAATGTTACGTGCTATTCGGTCGGCTACGGATCATGTGCATTTGCAATCGTACACTTTCATAGATGGTGAGGCGGCAGCGCAATTTTCAGAGTTACTGATTGAGAAAGCCGAGCGAGGGTTAGCTGTAAAAATCGTTTTTGATGCGCTTGGTTCGTTCGAAGTGAGCCGGAGACTGGTATCAAAACTGGAGCAGTCTGGTGTACAGGTTCGCTCATTTCAGCGTTCGCTCGACCTGCGTTTTTGGCGAATGCACCAACGTGACCATCGCAAAATGCTGATTGTTGACGGGCACATTGGGTTCGTCGGCGGAATAAATATTACCGATGAATACCTGGGTGAAAAGAGCGCCTTTGACGATTCGTTTCAGCCACCGGAACAGCGTGGCTGGCATGATTTACACGCACGAACTGAAGGCCCGGTGGTTGCTGATTTGCAAAGATTGTTTTTGTCGGTTTGGTTGAACATGGGTCGCGACGTGAGTATGGACAATTGTTTGTTCCCTGAGCCAATACAGCAGGGTAACTGTCTGGCTTCGATTGTGGCGAGTGACCGGCTGGATTCAGAGTCGCGTATTGTCGACGGTCAAATTGCAGCAATGCAAGCGGCCACCCAATCAATCTTGATAACCCACGCTTACTTTGTGCCGCCCAGAGAATTCGTTGATGCGCTCAAGGCAGCAGTTATTCGTGGTGTTGATGTGCGCCTTATACTGCCTAGCTTTAGCGACAATGCGCCCGCCCTGTATGCTTCCCACGCGCATTTTGAAGAACTTCTCGCTGCCGGCGTACGCATATTCGAATTCAAACCCCGAATGCTGCACAGCAAGACAATGGTGGTAGACACGCAATGGCTGACCATTGGTTCAAGTAATCTGGATATTCGCAGCCTTGAGCACAACAACGAAGCCAATCTTGTTGTTGTTGATCCACAACTGGCAGAGCAAATGACTCAGCGATTCGAAGCTGATCTTGGGCAAACTGAAGAAGTACTTCTTGATGATTGGTTGCAGCGCTCAGTGTTACAACGAATCAAAGAGCGCGCTGCGTTGGTGCTAAAGTACTGGCTTTAAAGCGCCGGATCATCTGGCTCATTGACCTGCAGATACTGTTTGAACCAATTCAGGTTCCGCTGCATTCGATCTTCCATGTAGCTTGGAATATCTAGCCCGTGATACTGCTTTGGATAAATGACCAGCCTTGTTGGAATATCCAGAATTTTTAATGACTGGAACATTTGTTCTGCGCCAATACAAGGCACGTTGTAGTCCAGTTCAGCACATTGAAACAGAGTCGGTGTCTTGATTTTATTGGCTTCTAAAAAGGGCTGGCTGAGTCGCTGGTAGGCAGCCATGTTTTCCCACGGCGCGCCAAGTTCAAACAAGTATTCGCGAATATACATATCATGGCCGAACGTCGCGAACACATTAGTCGCACCAGCACCGCTCACCGCAGCCTTGAACCGAGTATCGCGAGCTATCAGGTAGTGCGTCAGCATGCCGCCGTAACTCCAGCCTTCCAAACCAATACGATTCGGGTCAACCAGGCCTTTGGCTTGAAGGTCATTCAGTCCAGCTAGAATATCGCTGCTGTCTTTATTCCCCCAATCGGCATAGATAGCGCGCGCAAAATCAAATCCGTGACCCGATGAGCCGCGTGGGTTGATCGACACCACCAGGTAACCATTGCTGGCGTACATTTGTCTGTCGAAACTGAACTCTCGAGAGTACTGGTAGACCGGGCCACCGTGTAACTCAACAACCGTCGGGTAGCCCTCTGCAGGCATTTCGCCAGCTGGTTTGGTAATGAAGCCATGTATGGTGGCTCCATCGTTCTCGAACGCTATATTTTCTGCAGCTAACAGGGTTTTTTCTGTAAGCCATTCATTATGATTGCTGAGTTGTCGCTGTCTAGCACCTTCCAGTGAATACAGTTCAGCTGGTTTTTCGTCACTGGAAGAGAGCGCCACCAAACGATCATCTTTTCCTAATGCAATTGCACTAATAAACTGTGGACCCGCAGACAGATAGGAGATACTGCCGGTCGCCACATTAATCTGCTGCACGTGTGCTTCGCGACTTTCTTCAACAATCGCATAGACTGATTTACCATCTTCTGACCACAGCGGTTGATTCATCCAGCGGTCTTGCCAGGCGAGCTTACTCACTTTGCCTGTGTCCAGGTTGGCCATGACCAGCTGCAGTGGCGCGTAATAAATCCATTTCGATTCTTCGCCCTGCAACCAGAGTAGCTTCCGGCCGCTTGGCGACCACTGTGGCCTAACCATCCAGTACGGATCTGCATCAACACCACTGAACTGGCTCACTTGTCGTGGTGCGGGCAACGGTGCGTTGGTATTCTCGCTTTCTGCCGCTTGAGTTAACGCTTGCACGTACACATCGTAATTGAAATGCCGATCTGCCTTTTCTCCAGTCTTTTCAACATACGCTAACTGCGAGCTGTCCGGCGACCAGCTAGGTAACCATGTATTGCGATCCGTCTTACCAATGACAGTAATGCTTCCATCGCTAATGGTGCGCACAAAAATACGGCTTCTTTTTTCATCAAGATAGCCACTGTAATCTTCTTTAAAATAGAAACGCTCGGTCACTACTGGGGGTGGTGTCGCGTCTTCGTCAATTTCTGTTAGATCGTCATCGGCCTCAACACTGACGTAAGCGAGATATTTTCCGTCAGGTGACAAACTGTAGTCTTGGACGTCTTCCGACCACTTCGACAAATTCACCGCGATTCCGCCAGCGGCCGGCATCATCCAAACCTGTGTCGTTTCCTGTTCGCCACGATCGGACAAAAATACGATATGTTGCCCATCCGCAGTGAACTGTGCCGCCCATTCGCTGGAATCTGGAGTGTTGCCTAAAACCTGTTGCTTGCGTTTGGAAAACTCGAGCGTGAACAGATTGCTGCTACTGCTATCGTCTTCAATATTCTGAGTTTCAACCGTGTAGACAAGCGTGCGTCCATCGGGCGAAAACGCAGGCTCACTGACCGTCGCCAGCTTGTGCATGTCTTGCAATTGCAGCGGGCTCTTTGCGAGCGCCGTGGCCGCTGTTAAGATCAATAATAACTGAGCGAAAATTGCGCACAGAGCGCGTAGTGTACAAAAACGTTTCACTATTGGAGCTTTCCTTATTTAACGGCGGCAATATACACTGAAGCCCACTGTCGTGTTAACCGTACTGGTGATAAGTTGTAAGGCTTTTACAAAGTCTTATGTACTGCAAAGCGGATAAGAAGGAAAGAAATGTCGCATAAAGTGGTTGGTGTAATTGGCGGCATGGGACCTGATGCAACGATCGCTTTGATGCAAAGAGTGATTGCATTAACACCCGCCGAAGACGACTCTGACCACATTCATATGCTGGTCGACAATAATCCGAAAGTGCCTTCAAGGTTAAAAGCCTTGCTTGGCCCTCAATCTGATAGCGCTGAAAAGCCAGGACCGGTAATTGCCGAGATGGCCATGCGACTTGAGGCGGCTGGTGCCGATTTTATTGTGATGCCATGCAATACGGCACACCATTACCATCACTATGCCGCCAGGGTCACTGGCATTCCCGTATGGCATTTGATCGAACTGTGTGCTGCTGCGATCAAGCATAAGCACCCGACCTTCAGCAAGGTTGGCGTATTGGCATCAAGTGCCACTCATGAAATCAACTTGTTCGAACCGCAATTTGAGACTCACGGATTATCACCTGTGTACCCTGATCGGCTTGTGCAGGATGTAGTTATGGAGCTGATAGTTGCCGTTAAGGCTGGAAAGGTGAATGAGGCGTTGATTAGTAATTACAATGCGTCCGTAGCGGAATTTGCGCAACAAGACATAGATTGTTTGCTGCTTGGGTGTTCCGAGCTGTCGACGTTTTTTTCGCGACATACTCAACGCGTGCCGCTTATTGATTCCGTCGAAATTCTGGCCGAAGCTATCGTTGTTGCTGCTGGCTGAGCCGGCTGCTATGAAGGTACAGGGTTTCGTTCGGCCAGAATGTCAATCTCGAAGCTGAACACACGCTCATTGTATTGATTAAACGCTTCGTTTCGACTGCGTATAATGCCCCATTTGTCTCGTATTACTTTGTCAGGCTTGGCGATAATTTCGTAAGTGTAGGTTAGTGTGTGACCAGGGCGTACCGGGTGGAACCAAACCATGTCTTCCACACCCACACCGGCACCATTGCGGCGCCCGTCCTGCACGCCATCGGCGAAGCGCTCCATATACGACACCATTAATTTCATCCATATTGCGGCGACATGAAAGCCTGAGGCCACGATGCCGCGGTGCGGTGTATCGAATGCTTTTTCCGGGTCGGTGTGATAAATCTCTGGCGCGTATTTTTTGCCAAACTCAACGATCTCTTTTTCACTGAAAGTATGTGACCCAAATACATGAAATTCGCCTACGGGTATATCTTCAAACCAGCGACTGCGTATAAATCGTTTTGGTTCCAAATTCTGAGTATCTTGCTCGCCCATGGTCATACTTGTTCGCCGTGTGCTACATAAAGACTCGCCTGCAATGCAATCACGTATTCGTCCTTCTGGTTCTTGACCTTTACGTTGCACTTCATCAGGCCGCTATCGTTGCGATCAGATGATGGCTCAAGCGTGGTTACATCGATGTCACCGGATAAGCTGTCACCGGCAAATACCGGGATTTTCCAGCGCATTGACGGAACACCCTGTACCCCCATCAGTACTATGTCGTTACTTCTGAAGGTGTCGGTGAGTAAACGCATCATCAATGCGCACACTTGCCAGCCACTGGCACACAAACCGCCGAAGATTGAATTGTCGGCGGCCTCGCGGTCCATGTGATAGGGCTGCGGATCGAACTCGGCAGCAAACTCGAGAATATCGCGCTCACTGAGAGTAATCTGGTCCGTGTTGAATGTTTCGCCCGCAATGCAGTCGTGCCAATAACGCATGAAAACTCTTCTCTGTTGCTCAAGCAAGTATTCTACCGTTTGATGCTGAAATTATCCTGAAAAAATGCCGCCATCGTTTTTTGTCGATCATTGGCTTGATGACGATCCTGTATCATGCGGTTATCAAGTGGGTCTTTGTGCAGGCCGCTTACAGCACTCACGTGCACCATCAATTACAGAGAAACCTGTTATGCCCGAAGGGCTGCATCCGCCACTGGATTTTATTCTGGACGACACTAACTGGCTTGACTACCGGCAGTTCCAAACTTCCAGCGAATTCAGGCAACACTGCGAAGCTCTGTCCTTGCGTGGGTTGTTCACCGGCTATTTAGGCCGTCTTGAGCTTGGCGAAGTTGGCGTGGAATTGGTTCAGCAGGATGTCATTGTGGAAATGCCGGAGACGAATCGAAGAGATGTGCGTATCCGAGCTGGCAGCTCACTGGCGGCAATTGCCTCAACTTTGATATCGGAGCAGGTCTTACAGTCGGAATCTTGGTTAAACACCTTGGGCAACAGACCGATTGGCGAAATGCTTGAAAGCAAACTGGGTGCGCAGCGCGCTGATATTCGCTACGCTGCAATAGAGAGCGATTCAGCATTGTTTGAGAACTTTCCCAATGAACCAGCGTTGTGGGGGCGAAGATATTTGTATAAGTTCGATAGTGGCGAGCTCAGTATTACGGAAATCATTGCTGATAGCATTGTCGCGCGATTATTCCAAAGCGCGGTAAGGCCGTAGCGGCGCATTGTCAGTTGAAAGCCGTTAGAGGAGCATAAGCAATTATAGTAATTCGTCGGTAGAAAAGTTCTTCTGTTCATAAGCTCTGCCAAGCATTACACCAACAAACGCCCAGAGAGCGGCTATAAGCGCACCGACACCCGCCACCGCCGCTAAGCCCAAACCAAGCCCTTGGGTTAACCCAGTAAACAACCACCCCATCATTACATCACCGCCGCGATAAGCAACGATATCAATCACTGGTTTGGTTTTGAATCGACTGGCATGATCTACCTGCGTAAACAGCATTTCGCGCGCTGGTCGTGTTAATCCATAGTTCCCTGCGCGCGAGACTACATGCAAGCCAACCGCGATCATCAGTACTGGTGAAAACGCCAATACCAACATGCCTCCGATAATAATAATAGGTACTAGTGGTAGCGTTTTCGGCATACCTAGCTTATCGACCATGCGACCGGTCACAAAGAATGCCAGAACGAAGGTGAGAGTATTCACAGCTAAGTCCCGCCAGCCGTAAATAGTGGTTCGTGCAGCGCGGTCGTAATCGACCAACAGGTTTTTTTGCTCAAAATAAATAAATGAACCGATGCCTGTATACAAAATTATGAACAGGCCTATGCCCAGTAAGTAAGGGTTGGTAAAAAATTCAACGAAACCATTCAGCGGGTTGCCGCCAATGCGTTTGGTGCTGTCATCCAGAGTCAGGGATTGATTGCCAAGTTCGGTCGTTTTTAAACGTTGTAGTGCAATTATTAGAGGTATGGGCAATAGCAGCATGGTGGCGGCAATCAGCATTAATGACTGTATGCCTAGGTTACTGGCAAACAAAGCTGTAAATGCCGGGCCAGCGATAGCGCCCAAACTGGCACCGGCACCAATACTGCCGAACAGTCGTCCGGCTTGTTTTTTGTTGAAAGTGTCGGCCATAAAACTCCAGAACACCGACACATGAAACAGTGCGAAGACGCTGACCCATACGTAAAAGCTCTTATCAACAAGCTCGCCAGCTGCGTTACTCAC
>JBGCDE010000052.1:0-11575 GCA_045105115.1 Pseudomonadales bacterium
GGCTTTGCGCAGCAGTGGTCGCAATCTGCACTGGATGGCCACCGTGAGTGGATTTCCTTTTTGCTCAACGAATACTATGACCCAATGTACGAATATCAGTTGGAGCAGCGAGGCGGGCGCTATCTTTTTCAGGGTGATCGCAATGCGGTGAGAGAGTGGGCGAGCAACCACGCACTGAAGGTTACAGCCTGATGCGTTCTTCATCTCCGATCTATCAAGATCTTGTGTTAGTGGGTGGTGGCCATAGTCATGCCCTGGCATTGCGCATGCTTGCGATGAAACCCATAGAGGGTTTGCGGATAACGTTGATTTCGCCGCAGAGTTATACCCCGTATTCGGGCATGTTGCCCGGGCTTATTGCCGGCCACTACGATTTTGCCCAAACGCATATTGATCTTGTTCGTTTATGTGAGTGGGCAGGCGCTCGTTTCATACAAGCAGAAGTGATTGAGCTCGATCCGCAAGCGCGTCGCCTCGAACTCCCAGAGCGAACGGCGATTGGTTATGACATTGTCAGTTTGGATATAGGGTCTCAACCTGAGCTCGATAGTGTCCCTGGCGCTCGTGAGTACGCAGTGCCTGTTAAGCCAGTTGCACACTTTTGGAGCCGATGGGTTTCCATTCTTGAAAAGATCGAGGAAGCGACACAGCCCACCTCCATTAGCTTGGTCGGTGGTGGTGCAGGTAGCGTTGAGTTGGCATTGGCAATGGCTTTTCGATTGTCCAAGAAACAGGCGGCAATAACACTGTGGTGTGGCTCTGAGCAAATTCTGCCGGGCTACAATGACCGCGCGCGCGGGCACGTGCTCACGGCCCTGCAGCGCGCGGGTGTCGATGTTCATTACAGTGCACGCGTTACAAAAGTAAGTGCGAAAACGTTACATTTTGCGACGGGCGACCCACAGCATTTTGATGAAGTGTTTTGGTGCACTGGCGCAGCGGCAGCGCCGTGGGTGAAGCGTAGTGGTTTAACGGTCGATGAGGCCGGTTTTCTTTCGGTTGCCGATACCTTGCAATCGGTAAGCGATGGCCGCGTTTTTGCAGCGGGCGATATTGCCGCGCAAACAAACCACCCTCGGCCGAAGGCAGGCGTGTACGCAGTTCGCCAGGCTCCCATTCTCGCTGCCAATTTGCGAGCGGCAGTATTAGATAAACCACTACGCGCGTTTAAACCCCAGGACAATTTTTTGTCGCTGATCTCGCTGGGCGATGAGACTGCCGTGGCTGATAAGGCAATTTTCAGTGCTTGCGGTGCATGGGTATGGCGCTGGAAAGATCGCATTGATACAAAGTTCATGCAACGCTTTGAAGCTCTACCTAAGATGATGCCGATAAAGCATTGGGGTACTGTGCCTGAAGCTGTCCAACTAAATTCACAGGCTCCCTGCGGCGGCTGCGGTGCCAAGGTAGGTTCCGATCTATTACAGGCTACGTTGGAGACACTGGCGATAGAGTCGGCGGGCACCATCATGGCAGGCGCCGAAGACGCGGCATCTGTGCCGTTAGCGGGTTCAACTGCGCTGCTGCAAAGTGTCGATGTGCTGCGCGGGCTTGTTAGCGATCCATGGTTAATGGGGCGCATTGCCGCCAATCACGCACTCAGCGATCTGTACGCCTGCGCGGCCAAACCTGTCTCTGCATTGGCCGTAGTGACATTGCCATTTGCGGGAGACCGCATAGTGCAGCGTGATTTACTTCAAATTTTGGCCGGAGCCCTGTTCGAGTTTTCACAGGTTGGCTGCGTGCTAAATGGCGGCCACACACTCCAGGGCCCAGAGCTAAGCATCGGCTTTGTGGTGAATGGCATACCGCTAGCCGGTAGATCAACGTTGAACAAGCTGGGAAGCCAGGCCGGTGACGTGTTGGTGTTAACAAAGCCACTGGGCGTGGGTGCCGTTTTCGCAGCGCACATGCAGCTTGCAGCGCGAGGCCGGGATGTTGAGGCAGCAACCACAATGATGCTGCAAAGCAATGCCCAGGCCAGTGTTATTGCGCAGCGCCTTGGAGCGCACGCTTGTACCGACGTTACTGGGTTTGGATTAGCTGGGCACCTTCAGGAAATGCTATCGCCCGCGTTTTCAGCACAGCTCAATTTATCTCACGTTCCCGCCCTGCCGGGTGCGCTTGGCTATCTGCAGGCCGGAGTGCAAAGCACCATGCAGTCAGCCAATATGCGCAGCGCCAGTACGCATAGAAGCGGTAGCTTTTCATCAGTAGATGAAGAAGCGCGCATGGCGCTGTTGTTTGATCCGCAAACCAGCGGCGGTTTGCTGATAGCCTGCGCTGCAGACGTTGCCCCAACGCTCATTGCGGATTTAGTCGCCGCAGGATATTCCGATGCTGTAGCGGTTGGTTCTGTCTTGCAGGCATCAGGGTCAGCCGCTAATGCCATTGAAATATGCCCCTGATGCGTGCGCGTTTTTGCGGTATGGTAATCTACTGTAGAGTTTTCAGGGTTCAACGATGCTGAGTCGCCGCGTTACCACAAAAATTGCGTTTATTTTAGATGAGCTGATACCGCCGCTTGTTCGCGATGCGCGCTGGTTCATGTGGTTTCCGTTTCGTGTGTTGTTTGGTAAAAAATCTGAGCCATTTTTTGCCTTTAAAGACAAAGCGTTTGAGATGAGCTTTGAAGAGTTTAAGGGCACCTACCAAGACACAGAATCGGTTCATATACAGCGCGAAACGGATTTGAACGAAGCCTGTATAGCGCGAATTTTGGATAGCCTAACAGGTGAAAACGTATTGGAGGTGGGTTGCGGTAGGGTGTATCTTGCAGAAAAAATGGCGGCTAAAACGCAGGTAACCGCCTGTGACATGGTGATTTCACCAGCACTTCGAGATAAGCATAAGAATATTGATTTACACGAAGCCTCTATTGAAGATCTCCCGTTTCCCGACAAAGCGTTCGATACCGTCGTTTCAACACACACTCTGGAACACGTGCTTGATATAGTCAAAGCGATTGCTGAATTGCGCCGAGTGACTAAGAAGCGTCTAGTTATTGTCGTACCTAAACAGCGGCCTTATCGTTATACTTTCGATCTGCATTTGCACTTCTTTCCTTACAAATGGTCTTTGCTTGCGTTTATGGCGGGCGCGGGATACGTTCAGGATATCCAGCTGCTAGATGGTGACTGGTATTATCAGGAAGAACATAGCGAATAGTCTTAGCAAGGCGCTCTGTAAGAAAATAGTTACCGAAACGTCCAGTATCGATTCATCAGGTAGTTCATGGGTGGAATAATTAATATCGTGATTGCTTGCGCAGCCATGTACCAAAAGCCCATTACGTTGACTGCGACATACATGATGCCCAAGTTGCCAAAAAAGCCAGTGACAGAAACGGCGATGAATCGTGGCAGCGAAGTCGAGTGGCTGTTGTCACTTTCGAATACCCAATTCTTGTTCAGCACGTAGCTTTGCAAAACCACCCAGACAAAAGCAATTGACGTTGCCGGCAGCGGCGGAATGCTGAACCACTCAACAAAAATATAGAGCAGGCCAAGGTGCGTCACCGTTCCCAGTATGCCAACCACGGCATATTTCGAAACGGAGTTGAACATTATGCATCGCGCTCGATTTTGCTATCCCGGGAATCATCTGCGATGAGATATCGCGGCCTGGCTTTAACTTCGTTGTAAATGCGCGCTAAGTACTCGCCAATTATGCCCAGTGAAACCATGATGACGCCGCCGATAATAAGCAGCAGCAAGATGACCGTAGCGAAACCACTCACGGCCTCGCCAGAGAAGTGCCTTGCTACGGTGATTACACCCAAAACAATTGAAAACAAGATGAAGCCAACGCCTGAAAGTGTAATCAAATGCAGAGGTGCGGAAGAAAACGACACGATGCTGGTGAGAGCAAGGCGAAACAAACCGAGCGTGCTCCATTTCGAATCGCTGCCTAGACGAGGGGCCACATCAAACTGAATTTCTTTACGGTTGAAGCCTACCCAGGCGCTCATGCCCCGGAAAAAAAGATTCTTCTCTGGCATTTCCCGCCATGCCGCCACAACCCGCTTATCAAGTAACTTAAAGTCAGACGCATTTTTTAGGCCCACACCAGAGAGCCGCTCGAAGACAGCATAGAACCCATTGGCAGAGAGCCGCGAAATTGCAGGTTCATCGCCACGGTCGCGCTTAACGGCATCAACGATATCTACAGAGCCCTCGCGCCAAAGCCCCAACATGTCTTTGATCAGAGCCGGCGGGTGCTGTAAATCGGCATCCATAATAATGGTAGCCTGCGCATCACACAGTTCTAAGCCGGCGCAGAGAGCAGATTCTTTCCCGAAGTTACGCGATAGCTTTATGGCGCGAATTTCAGGGTATCGCGGGCAGAGTACTTCGATAAGCAGCTTCCACGTGCCATCACTAGAACCGTCGTCTACGATGATCAGCTCAAAGTAGTCCAGATCATCGATAGATTTTAGCTCGGTCAAAATGGTGTCGACCGCGGCCACAATGATGTCAGCCTCGTTAAAGACTGGGATGACCAGTGAAAGCTCTCTCATGCCAGTGTGCTGCTCAAAATGCGTTTGCAGATATGATACATCGTCTTACGGAGCGCTGCTGTCTAAAAGTTCGGATAGCGCGTAAGGTTTGGAGCGCCATGGGTGCTCTGCGTCATCCGACCAAACGGCAAACTGAGTTTCCTCAAGGGTGAGGCCAGCTTTACGTAATTGAAAAACAATTTGTTGATGTAGCGAAACCCAGCGCTGACAGTTCTGGTGGCCAAACAATATACCGTTGTGCTCGTTGAACAAATACACTGAGCAAGCATTGCCGGGCAGCGCCGAGCTGAACGCCACCGTAACTAAACCGTTTTGATCCAGAGTGGCCGATTCGACTACGTTCTCGCGAAGGGGTATTTTCCGGCTTAGGAAGTTCGGTTTCCGCGCTTTTCCCCCCATCGGTATCCGCGTGCGCTGAGACAAATCATGATAAGAAGCCTGTGGCGGTGAAACGATAGGTAATGTGCCCCACTGGCCATTTTTTAATTTAGCGATGTATACCCAGACACTATAATTTTCTGCGGCCAGCTGTGAGAAGTTTGAAAAAAGCACATAACTCTTTTCATCTGAAGTCATGATGGCTTTGTAATTTCGCCCTTGGCCTTTAGTAAATAGCGGGTCTGGTGCGGCGTATCTCTCATAGGCGGCATAGGCGCTAGAAGAAAAAAGTATGCAATAAACCAGCGCAGGAATAGCTCTGGATTCGCTGCGACTACACAAGTAACCGATATAGACCAGCGCCAGAACGGAGGGTACAAACAGCCATCTCGCCATCACAAAGCCCGCAGCCATCATTGGCATTAGTGCAAGTACGGGCAGAAGCGCGCCAGCTAAACCCATTAATAAGGCGAACTTTGCAGCCATGCTTTGCTTGCCAAACTCGCGCACGATCAACAGAAGCATTGCGACTAAAAGACTAAACGACACTAGAGGTTGTGCAAAAAGCCCCGCGAAGGTTTGCAATGCGATGCCTGCAAGTGCATTGATATTGTGCAGAATTGCAGCTGTCTCGGCTGCTCCTGAATAGCCTCCAGACCCGCCAATCATGTGGAAGCGTGCTGCAAGGTAAACAGCAAGCATTGCTGCGAAGGGAACAATTGTTCTAATCCGCCTGAATAGATTGCCGGAGATTAGGAAAAAGAGTAGGCCGGGTAGGGGCAAGTAAACTTCTTTTGCAGTTGCCGCGATGCCGTAACAGAGTACCGATATCACCAGCCAGACGGTACGCTCGCTATGATCATAGCGTCGGCATGCGAGGTAACTCAGTATCGCGAAAATCATGCCTTCTATGTAGTGACGGTTAACCATGACATCGAGCACTGAATACGTTGCCGGTAGATTAATAAACGCGAAACAAAATAGCGTGGCGATGCCAATAGATCGTGTGGCCTGTAGCAACACCACATAGATCAACCCAACCAGTATTAGTAATGAGCCCAGTTGATGTAGGCGGTAAGCCGGTTCATGCAAGCCAAACAGCGTGTAGTCGATGTCCCAGGACAGTGTGACAAACGGTGTGTAGTTGTTGTAGCTCAAAAAATTGTAAGCATCGGGTGTCAGAAAATACTCGAGTGGCGAATACAGGATGGCCTGAGCTATCAGTATGGGTGCATCCACAATTCCAAAAGGCCAGCTCAGTGTTCTAACATTCAGTAAAAGAAATACAGATACTAGCGCAGCCAGGCTGAGCAATAGGGCCATTTTTTGTTGGGTGAAATGTGCGCGGGGCATCGTTTTTTCTGACACTAAGCTAGCGAAGCCAGCCCGCCTTTGAGTACGCCGGCTTTGCCAAGCAAGTTGTTGTATTCGCGAGGGTCTTCTTCCAGGTTATACAACTCCTGCCCGCCGTCTTCATAACGTGTCCAGCGCCATTTGCCTTTTCGGGTAGAGACAGCTGTTCCCCAGCGCATGTGAGCAGGTCGACTAGCAGCTTGTTCTTGAGTGACCCCAATTAAACTTTCGCCCTCAAATTGTTCTGGAGGTGCAAAGCCTGCTAAATCGGTGAGCGTGGGCGCAAGATCCACCAGACTTACCGGCGCGCTAAAACTGCCGCCGCCTGGGACTCTCCAGGGCGCGCGCACCAGTAGCGGTATTCGTGTTGCGTGCTCCCACAGCGCCATTTTTCGCCAATGAAGTTTTTCGCCAAGGTGATACCCGTGATCTGACCACAGCACAACGGCGGTGTTGTCTGCATAGGCGCTGGAATCTAAAGCGTCGAGTATTTGTCCGACCATGGCGTCGGTGTGACTACAGGCCGCAAGATAGGCTTGCACATGTTCGCGCCATAAGCCCGATTTCATCACCGCATCGTGTTGCTTGAAAAGCGTGCCGTTGAGCATTGAAGCCGGTTTGTGCGCAAGATCTACTGCGAGCGGTGGCATGTCATCCAAGTCGTCTTGTCTGACTTCTGGTAGAACGACGTCTTCCAGTGGGTGTAAATCGTAGGCCCACTGAGGCAAGCGCCATGGTACGTGAGGCTGAAATAAGCCAATTGACATGAACCAGGGTTTTTCATGTGAGCTTGCAAACTGCGCTTTAGCAAAATTAGCGGCTACCTGGTCTTGATGTACTTTGCCTTCTTCCTGTAGCCCGAAATCAAACAGCGTGCCGTGGTCACCCCACGCTAAAGGGATATTGGTATACGGCTCAAACACATCCCAAAAGCGCCGTGTTCCCATTTGGTAGTGAAACACTTTACCGGTAGAAATGGTTTCGTAACCAGCCTGTGAAAACCAATAGGGTAGAGGGTGAAGATCTTTCGATTTTGATAGAGCAGAGTAGGGCTTGTCGTCTTCCAGTCCATCGAGCTGTGCGGTTTCAGGTGTGAGGCCCCACAGGGTCGAGCCACGGCTGGCAATGCAAACCGGTACTGCGCAATAGGCGCGATCGTAGGAAAAAGACTGTGAGCGGAGCCTGTCGATATGGGGCGTGTGCACGCCAGGATGAGCCGCTTTGTAGCCCACCCAGTCGCGCAGGTCGTCGATGCACAGCAGTAAGATGTTGGGCTTCTCTACCGCCTTAGAAAGCGCGCTAACCTGTTCGCCAAGCGGTTGCTGCGTACCGGCGGTTGACGTTTTACCACAACCAACCAGAGTTGCTGCGGCTACGCTTGCGCCAGAGAGAAATTTTCTGCGATTTATAGCCATGCTTGTTTGACGTCTACTGCTGAAACTACATCAGCTTGTTCTTATTTAGGCTTTGAGGGTACCACGACTATATAGCCTAAGTGTTATCTCAGCAGTCTCTGCTTAAGTTCAATCAGAACCATGACTACACCTGAGCCGAAAATGGCAAACAGAGTATATTCTGCTATTGGCCTCTCGAGTTGTGAGTCTGAAGATTCGAAAAAGAAGCTGGCTCCGACAAGTAGAGGCGCTACAAGAAATACGAGGCTAATGAGCAGCTGTACCAGGCTTTGCCACTGAGATTGGTTTTCCGTGGAGCGGTAAGAGGCCGCCCACACGATATTGATTACACAGACCAACATGAGATATAGATGACTGGTTCGATACATCATGCGCTCGCCGTCTGGTAGCGTTTGTACACCGATTACGTGCACCATGAGCTGCCCCTGCAAAGCGAATGCGATTAACCCGGTTGCTCCAACGAATAAGTGAAGCCCACGCAAGCTACTGGGTTGGGTCACATTTGCGCCTGAAGATAATTCTCTAGGCCGATTTTTTTGATGAGGCCAAGTTGTTGTTCAAGCCAGTACGCGTGATCCATCTCAGTGTCGTCCAACAGCACCTGAAGCATGTCGCGCGTAACGAAATCTTTTTCTGCCTCACATAGCGCCATGGTTGTCTTAAGATCTTTTGCCACTTTGTATTCGATGTCTAAATCACTTTGCAGCATGGCGGGTGTATCGGCGCCGATGTTGATTGCATCCCTGGTTACCATGTTAGGAATGCCCTCGAGGAACAAAATTCGATTGATGAGTTCTTCGGCATGCCCTTTTTCGTCATCAAATTCATGCGAAATACGGTCAAACAGCTTGGTAAGACCCCAGTCGTGATACATGCGAGAGTGGACAAAGTACTGATCCATTGCCGCCAATTCACAGGCCAGTAAATTGTTTAGGGCTGCAATAATTTTTTCGTTGCCTTTCATTGCTACTGCTCCTTGGAAATCATGCGCTGCAGGTAATTTTCAATACCAGCGTTTTCAATAAGATACTGCTGAGTTTCAATCCAGTCGACGTGCTCTTCTTCTGCTTCGAGGAGCTCTTCGAGTAAATCGCGGCTTACATAGTCTTGCTGAGTTTCACAGAACGCGATTGCCTCCTTGAGTGCGGTAACTTGCTCCAGCTGGAAACGCATGTCGCACGCTAACGCCTCTTGCGTGTCTTCGCCAATGTAGAGTTTGCCCAGGTCTTGCAGGTTGGGCAGTCCTTCCAAAAACAGAATGCGCTCGATTAATTTGTCGGCCTGCTTCATGTCGGCGATTGATTTTTTGTAGCTTGCTGCATCCAGCGCAAGCAGGCCCCAGTTGCGATGCATTCTTGCGTGCAGGAAAAATTGGTTTATGGAGGTGAGTTCAATTTTGAGGATTTTGTTGAGTGAGCCGATTAGCTCTGGGCTAGCTCTCATGGGATACCGCTCCGTTGTGAGTTTTTGTCCTGTAACAGAGCAGAGAGTTTATAGGGGTGATGACTAGATGCAATACCGAACGCGTTTGTCGGTCGTAGCCCCGCGCGGTAGGCTCCGCTCAGTAGAAGGTGTCAGCGATTAAACAGCGTTGTAAAAAAGAGGCTTAGCCAGTCCATCGGACGGCGAGCTGGCAATGTTCTCGGTGCGAGGAGCGTCCAATACAGCATTCAGATTTCCACAAAGCGCGTCCGACAGTACTTCCTGAGCCAAGCAAGCACATTCACCACATTGCGTAGCGACGCCCAGTTCTAGCTGAAGCGCTTCGAGAGAGTGTGCACCTTCTGCAACCGCCTTCTTAATCTGGCGATCAGTAGTGCCTGTGCAAATGCAAACGTACATGACAACACCTGAATGACAATGATTATCATTCTATTTGCAAATGAGAATGCTTGTCAATCAATGAAGGGTGTAATTGAGAATTGGGTATTGAGAGTTGAGGGTTGAGAATTGAGCGAGTTGTTGAGAGGCAGAGCCGGCTCTGATGAGCAGGCTCTGAAGGTTGGTTAGGCCACCGCCACGGTAGCGGTTTCCGCCTGCTTGCGCAGTTTTACCTGTCTGCGCAGCAGACCGCATAGGCCAACCAAAGAAGCCATGAGTAACGCTATGCTGGAAGGTGAAGAAATTGGATCAGCAGCAGAGACTTGCAACGAAGTCTTTGTCGAGGTGGTGTATCCATTGCCCCAAAAGAACTCGAGTGTGCCGCTTTCATTAACATCCAGATAGTCATCGCCAAAATCGACGGTGACGCTACGGTTATTGGCGAAAGCGTTGGTGAGGTTAGAGTTCATGTAAACCCAGGTGTAGGGGGTTGTTGCACCATTAAACCAGCCGGTATTACCCGCGAAGCTGATGCTTTTGTTGTCAAACAGCGATGTTGACCAGGTATTGCTGGAGTAATCACCGAGTGCTCCTGTCCAGAAATCACCGGAAAACAGGATGGAAAACTGCCGCAAGTTACTGCCTGCAGATGGTACGTATCCCGTCATATCTCCATCAACGGTAAAGCTGATGGACCGGCTCGTTAGTACGATGTCACTGAATAACAGCGTTGCGTTGGCCGACGTGGCCGACATTGCCAGTGTCAAACCGGCTAAAATTCCCTTAATCCCTGACAGCTTCATAATCAATTCCCATACCTGTGCCGCTTCATTATGCGTATAATATATATCTGAAGGGCGATTCTGACAGGAACTGGGTCACAAAATGACCGGTTAGCACTCAAGATTTTGGCGAGTTTGCCGCGGGGTCACCACTTGGGGCACTTTCAAAGTGCTGTAAAGGGTTAGTCTTTGAGCCAGGCTTGGTGCTCTATCGCTGTTTTTAGGAGGGCGTTAGGGCCGCTAATATTGAGTTTCTTGCAGATATTTAGTCGGTGATTCTGAATCGTTCGCAGGCTGACGGCTAATTGTTGGCCTATTTCTTTGCTCGTTTGGTTTTTGGCAATGAGAGCCAAAATTTCTATCTCACGGTTGCTCAGGCGCTCGAAGTCTTCTCTTTGCAGTTCAGTATCGGGAAGCGCTGGCACCACTGAGTTGTTGATTGCCGCGCTGACGTAGTGGCGACCGTTGGCCACACACTGCAAACACTCCAAAATGATGTCGTCAGAGTCAGTTTTTAGAATGTACGCATGGGCGCCCAGTTTTCGAGCGCGAATCACAAACTCCGGATTATCGTACATGCTGAGAATGATACAGCGGGTTTCTGGTGACTCGCGTTTGATCGCTTCCAGCGTTTGCAGCCCATCCATCTCCGGCATAGCGATATCGAGTACGATGTAGTCGGGTTGGAGTTTGGTCATGCTCTCCAAGGCCTCTATGCCATCATCTGCCTCGATGACTTCATCAAACAAATCGCTATGCTTGATGATGAGCTCTTTAACGCCCCGTCTAAACATAGGGTGATCATCCACTAACAGTAGTGTGTTGCTCATAGTTGCGTCCTTTGGGGGTTGGGCAGCGTCATCGATAGGGTGGTGCCGTCTTCTGCCGAAGAGGTGATCGTGAGGTTGCCGCCCAGCGATTTACAGTATTCGTTTAGTGTTCTTAATCCGAAACGCCAGTTCCGGCCTTTAGCATCAAATCCGTTGCCGTCATCGCGGATAAGCAGCTGAATTTCGTTCGAGTTGTGTTCAAGCGATAATCTGACAATGCATTCCGTCGCGCTCGCGTGTTTGATGATATTGGTTGTTGTTTCCTGAACAGCCCGATAAACAAACAGCTGAACATCATAGGGCAGCGGAAAATCTTCAACGTGTACGTTTGCGGTGATTGATTCGTCAAATGTTTTGTCAATCAGAGCCTCAAGCGCAGTTTGTAGGCCCAAGTGCTTCACCATTTGCGGGTGCTTCAAATGCGAGATGTTCCTCACCTCTTCAATGGCCTTATTTAGCAACTCATCGATCGGTGCC
>JBGCDE010000053.1:0-40944 GCA_045105115.1 Pseudomonadales bacterium
GAGGAAGGTTTGCCAGGACTGCGCTTTTTCTATCCTAGAATGACCTCAATTTTTTCAGCGATGGCAAAAGCCAACGCCGATGTGTACTTTCAGTCATGCGCCGGAGTGTATACCGGGTATGCAGCCGCGTATTGCAAACTGAATAAGCGTCAATTCGTATTTCGCCTGGCGTCAGACTCTGATTGTGTACCCGATGAATTGCTAATTGAATATGCAAGAGACAAGAAGATATACGAGTATGGTCTAAAGCGCGCGCATATCATTTCCGCCCAGAGTGAATACCAGCAAACATTATTAAAGCGTCACTACAACCTCGATAGTGTTGTTATTGATATGGCCGTTGATGTGCCGCCCTCGGACGATTCGGGTTTAGAGCCGTTCGACGTACTATGGGTTGCTAATATTCGTGAGTGCAAACGCCCTGATGTAATGCTAGAACTTGCTCGTAGCCTGCCAGCACTGAATTTCGTGATGATTGGCGGACCGATGGAAGAAGAAGCGCATCTATTTACTGAGATTGCGGAGCAAGCAGAAAAAGAAAGCAATATTGATTTTCTGGGTGCCGTGCCGTATCACCAGGTTGGTTCATATTTTCAGCGTGCTCGGTTGTTTGTCAATACGTCAGACATAGAGGGTTTCCCAAATACTTTTTTGCAAGCGTGGGTTTGCGGCAAACCTGTTGTGTCATTCTTTGATCCTGATGATACGATTAAGAAGTGCCAGCTTGGTTCGGCCGTTAGTGACCTTGCGGACATGATTGCTGCAATTCCAAAATTGCTTGATGATGAAAAAACTATGGCTCGTATAAAGAGAGACGCCATACAGTACGTTGAGCAAAAAAATGGCGTAAACACCATCGCCTGTATTTATAGGGATATGATCGAGCAATGCTAGCTCAGTATCGACAGTCTCTTGATGAAATCGCGGAGTATATTCGTAGCGATTGTTATCGGAGTACTGGAAAATACGATGTGACCAGTATTCTTAAAGCTTTGCTGGTTAACAGGTCGGTCAAATACTGTTTTTGGTACCGTTTGTGTCGCTCGCGATCTTTTTTGCTCAGATTTATTGCTAAGCGGATGCACAATTTTCTATCGGATAGATATTCGATACAAATTCAATGGGATACCGAAATTGGCTATGGCTTGTTCCTTGGTCATCACATGTGTGTGGTCGTCAACCACACCGCCCGGCTTGGTGACAACGTTAACCTTTCCCAATTTACTACCATAGGGGCGAATGATGGCGTTGCTGCAGTTATTGGCAGTAACGTCTACATCGGGCCAGGAGTGAGTATTGTAGGGAATGTTCGGATCGGGGAAGGTGCAACAATAGGTGCCGGTGCGGTTGTTACGCGGGATGTTGAGGCATGTCACACGGCTGTGGGTTCACCAGCAAAAGGAACAGAATCCAAAGAGCCAAGAAAGTACATTCAGAACCCTTGGCCGCCTAGCGAATACAGCGCTGACTAACTCGTGATTTGACGATAAACGTCGACGGTTGCTGCGGCAATAGAATCCGGGTGAAATCTCTTTTGTGCTTCCGTCACAATATGCTTAGACATTTTTTCACGCAGCTCAGTGTCATTCAGCAAACGATTTATTTGGTTCGCGCAATCATCTATGTCGCCCGGCTCGAATAACATCGCAGTCTGTTCATGTTCAACCATGAAAGGCACTCCGCCTGCTTTTGATGCTACGACCGGTAAGCCGCAGGCCAGTGATTGAGCGATAACCTGAGGCGCTGTTTCTTCCTGAGACGCTAATAGCAGCATGCCAGCGTGCTGGAACTCTTGTACAAGCTGTTCTTGGCTAACAGCACCAGTGATCGTGATCTGTGAACTCATATTCGACGACGACACAAGATCTCTGACAGACGTTTCGTATTCATCCCCAAACACTGGCCCGACAATGCGTAACTCTATCGAGTCAGACTCTAGTCCTTCCTGTCGCCGCATATCAATCAGCTTGGCAAATGCGTTTACCACATCCAATACACGTTTTCGTGGCACCACTGTGCCTACAAATAATAAGCGTGTTGGCACCACATCCCGTTCCAGTGAGAAAAAAGCAGGATCAATCGGATTTTCAATGAAATGGGTCTTTGACTGCAGCAAGTCGCCATAAATCTGGGGTAAGTAGCGAGAAATAATGATCAAGTCTTTGGACTTCTCAAAAACTAGCCGCTCATTGCGCGCCATTAACCAACCTTTTAGCGGGCCAAAGACGCCTTTTTGCAAACCTGCCTCGATGAATGCTACGCCATGTGGCGTCACAACATTTGGATAGCCGCTGGCAATAGCGGCAAGACCATGACGGTCCTGGCCTTCGCCATGAACTACATCGGGGTTTATCTCTCGAATGATGCTTCGCAGCTTAGGCACATCGTAAAGATGATCTGTAAGCAATCTGGGAAGACCCAGCCGCTTCGCAAAATGTATGTGCAGATTACCCACTTGACGATAGGTTTCCGTTGCCCCATCAGCTGACGCCACTACGTGGCATTCAATATCATCTCGCCTGGCGAGCGCGTGTGCTAAGGCGTAAGTGACAGATATAACGCCGCCGCTTTGGGTGCCGTCTTCTGTTAGAGGGTAGTCGCTTAATAAGGCTACGCGTAATTTATCAGCCATTGACGCAACGCTTTTCGGCGCCATCTTCAATCAAGCCCAGCTCAACCGCCAAGCGGCGCAGGCCTTCTTCAATCGAGATGGTGGGTGCCCAGCCTGCATCGGTTATCTTACTAACGTCGCCTGACAATATATCGATATCGCCCTTCCAGGATGGAGCGCCGTAGCTTACTTCAGTATCTGTCAGGTTCAAAGTATCCATAATGAGGCTGACGAGCTCTCTTATCGAGACGGTTCGGCCGCCTGATATATTGAACACCTCTCCTGGATTACTAGCGCGTTCAGCAGCGAACATTAACCCTGCAACCATGTCGTCAACATAACAGTAATCGCGTAGTTGCTTTCCACTACCTAGAACCTCTAGCTTGGTCGGGTCTTTGGCCAGTTTCATCATTAAGTCATACGCCACGTAATGACGTTGGCGTGGACCATACGTATTGAAGATTCTTACCACTGTTACGTCGAAGTCAAATACCTGAGAGTATCCAAACAACAGACGTTCGGAGCACAGTTTTGTTGCACCGTATGGGCTCACAGGATCCAGAGGATGTTTTTCATCGACTGGGGTGTATTGGGGCGTGCCATAAGCGGCCGCTGTAGAAGCATATAGAATTCGTTCTACATTGTGCTTTATCAATGAATCGGCGATGTTGTATGTTCCGACTACATTGCTCTCAAAATCGTTTTCGCGGTCGTCAACCGATCTGGGCACAGACGCATTGGCACCCATGTGAAATATGCTCTGACAGCCTTTGACCGCTTTATCAACTGCCGAGGCATCTTTGAGATCAGCTATGTGCAGATCAATGTCATTCACGCAGTGCGCCAAATTTTCCTCACTGCCACCAGACAGGTTATCCAGAACCCGCACCTTTGCGCCCGCTGCTAACAAGCCATCTACCAGATTTGAACCGACGAATCCGGCCCCACCGGTAACCAGAACAGTTGACCCTTTCCACATAACGAATTCCCAAACCTATTTGAAAGTATATGAATGTGCGATAAAAATGCCCCGCACCTTATAGAGGTTAGCAAGCGAGCTTACATCTACCTTCGCAAGTGTGTACCATTGGTCTGATTTTGGTGATTAAGCAATCAGTTGCAGAGCCTACTGTGCACCCAATGATCAATTAGCTTCGCAGTCAATCCATATTCACTTACCGTACGACAACGCGTAGATTCTGTCTAGCGCAGCATGGCATTGCTATGGCTTGTGTATTAGCTTTTACGCTGCAATTGAGTCAATTCAGCCAGAATGGCGATCGAAATTTCGGCAGGTGTTTTCGCTCCGATATCAAGGCCAACCGGTGCGTGCAATCGATCAACGGCTGCTTGAGGAATCTCCAGGGCGAGCAAGCGGTCTCTGCGTTTCGCCGCCGTGCGTACTGATCCTAGTGCGCCAACGTAGAGCGCTGGCGAGAGCAGGGCTTCCATCAGCGCCATGTCGTCAATACGTGGGTCGTGGCTTAGCGTGAGAATAATACTGCGTTCATCCACGGCGAGTTTTCTGATCAGGTCATCTGGCATTCCCTGCAAGGCTTTTGTGCCGTCAATGTGCCATTGCGCAACGCGCTCCTCACGTGGGTCGCAGGCAACGATTTCATAGCCCAGGCTCAAAGACATCTCGGCTAGTGATTCGGCCAGAGCACCTATCCCAATCAAAATAAGTCTAAATTCGGGGCCGTGCGTTTGAGAAAAAATCTGGTCAGCGAGCGACGGTTCAGTGATGTTATTAGTTTCACTCAAAGCCCATGTGCCGGTGCTTAGGTTCACTTTGCGCAAAAGGCCGGTTCGTTGCCGCAGGCTGTTGAGAAGCTGCGCTGTTTGCGGTGCTTTGTTTTGCTCAATGTATTCCACTAGCACATCCAGCCGTCCACCGCAGGGCAGGCCAAATCGTTCGCCTTCCTCTTTGGTTTCTCCGTAACTGCTTAGAACGGGAGTGCCGCGAAATTCACCCTCGGGGTCTAGCAAGTGGCCAACAAGGTCATCTTCCACGCAGCCGCCGGACAGAGAGCCGCAAAGCGTGCCGTCGCTCGCGCATACCATCATTGAACCGGGTGGTCTCGGAGATGAGCCATAGGTTTGAACGACCGTGCACAACCACGCGTGGCCGTTTATCTGCAGCTGCTGCTGCAAAAATTCGAAAATGCGGATGTCCGGATCGTTCATGCTGGATGCATTGTAAGCTCTCAATAGGCGCGCAGAGTATACGCAACCCGGTGCGCCGGGTTAAGCTCGGCGCCTGAATTCTTCTTCAACCCATTCTTCTGGAATCCGAAACTGCTGATGACTGCTTTACAGCGCCGCTTATTGTTTACCATTACTGTGTCGCAGGGCTTTGCAATAGGTATGACCTATGGAACGTTTCCATTGTTTTTGCAACCGTTGGAAGACACCTTTGATGCGTCGCGCACTGTTATTAGCTCGGGGCAATTGATTGTCATGCTAGCCATGTCGCTAGGCGGCTTGGTAGTGGGTAGTAAGCTGGATAAGGGATATCCCCGCCAAATAATGATGTTCGGGGCTACCTTGATAATCTGCTCGTTAGCCGCAGGCTCACTAGCGAACCAGCTATGGGTGTTGGCAATTGTTGCGTTTGCCATTGGCTGCTGTTTTCCTGCCATTGGTCCTTTGATAGGGGCCGGATTGGTTACGCGTTATTTTGAGGCTGACCGGGGCAGGGCGCTGGGGCTCATGAGTATTGGTCCACCGCTAGGTTCTGGTCTGTTCGCCGCGTTGGCTGGTTTTTGCATTCCAAGCATAGGCTGGCAAGGAACGATGGCAATGTTTGCGGGTTTGTGCACACTGCTTCTGCCGCTTATCTGGTGGAATGTACCAGCAAGGTTTCCGGTCGCTACAGTCGCGGATGCCAAGCAAGCCCAGGTCGGCTCTACGATGTTTGATGTGTTGCGCCGCCGAGTATTCCTGTGGACGGTATTTGCCTATGCGTTGCTGATGGGAACCACAATGGCCTGGACGGTTCACATCGCTGCATTTCTCTCAAGTATCGGTATGAACGCTTTGCAGCAAGCCAGCGTATTGGCGCTTAGTTTCTGGATGGGGATACCCGGTGCGTTGATATTTGGCTATCTTGCTGATCGAATAAAGCCGTCCCGTTTATTCGCATGCATGATTACGCTGAGTGGCTTTGCTTTGATTCTGTACACTCAAAGCCCGGCTCCCAGTGTTGTTGTAGGCTTGGTTGCAGTGGCCGGTTTCGCCATGGGCGGCGCAATACCCTTGTATTCGATGCTTTTGGGAGAGCGAGTAGGCGCCGACGAATTTGGCAAGGCAATGGGCGTCTCGAACCTGTTTATCCTGCCAGTCATGGGCGTTGCGGTACTCAGTAGCGCCACATTGTATGAGCGCTATGCTAATTACAACGTCGCTTTAATGCTGTTAGTGGCCTTGCTGTGTGCCGCGCTGTTGTGTTTATGGATTTCCAATCGCATCCGCTAATGGTTTGATCCTCGCAATTATTGCTGTACTACTCAGGTGTAACTTTCGCGCGGTGACGATACCAGCGATAATCAATTCCGAAGAATTTAGATTGAGGCTTTCATGAGCGATACCGTTTCTCTACCCAACTACAAAGTGTTTGATGCAGATAATCATTATTATGAGGGTCTTGACGCATTCACGCGCCACGTGCCGGCCAAGATGCAGGCGCGCTGCGTGCAGTGGGCCACGATTAATGGTCGCCAGCATCACTTGGTGGGCGGCAAGCTGGCCAAGGCCGTAAAAAACCCAACGTGGAATCCCATTGCGCTGCCTGGGTCTATTTCAGATTATTTGCGTGGCAACCCTTTGGGCCAGGAAGCACTTGAGCTGATGCAGGCTCGTGAGCCGCTACCGGACTACTACATTAATAACGAAGCCAGACTTGCGAAAATTGAAGAGCAGGGCCTGGAAGCTATGTGGCTGTTTCCAACCTTGGGTGTGTTGTATGAAGAGTTGCTAAAACACGATACGGAAGCCGTGACTACACTGTTTGGCGCGTTCAATCGCTGGCTGCAGGAAGACTGGGGTTGTAACTACCAGGAGCGTATATTTGCGGCCCCGTACATATCCTTGTGCGACGTTGACTGGGCGTGTCAGGAATTAGAGTGGGCATTGGCGCAAGGGGCCAGAGTTGTCGTGATGCGACCCTCTTCGGTGTTAACTCGCAATGATGGTTTGCGTTCACCGGCTGACCCAATGTTTGATCCATTTTGGGCGCGTTTGAACGAGAGCGGTATTACGCTGGTGGTACATGCCTCAGACTCGGGGTATACAACGCACGGTTATGTCAGCGATGGTTTCAGCTCTGACTTTGATAACCAGTCGTTTGCGCCCAACATAAAGCACTTCAATATTGAACGCGCGGCTTACGACTTTTTGATCACACTTACCTATGAGCGCTTGTTCGAACGATTCCCTAATATTCGCATCGCCTCAGTTGAAAACGGTGCGGAGTTTTTGCCGGATTTGTTTCGCAAACTTGAGCAATCAAAGAGGCGTTTGGCAACCGCAGGTTATTACAAAGAAGACCCCAGCGAAATGTTCAGGCAGCATGTCTGGATAAACCCGTTTTGGGAAGACGATGTAAATGAAGTAGCTGAGTACATGGGCACTGACCGTGTTATTTTTGGCTCAGATTGGCCGCATATTGAAGGCATGCCAAAACCGCTTGATTACGTAGCTGAGCTATCAAAATTCAGTGACGCGGATAAGCAAAAAATTCTTCGGGACAATACCAGAGAATTGAATACCCCCAGGCCCTTGTAAGAGCCCATTGTGGTAAAGCCATTGTAAAAGGTAGTAACGATGACAATATCTATTTTTCGGCAACTAAAACGATTGGGCCTGCTGTTGGTGGTGCTGTGTGTTGCCGCATGCGATTCTGGCGATGACGCAGTACAGTTTGAGGAGAGTATTTACGCCGACGATTCTCTGTGGTTGTGCAAGCCAGGCATTGCCAATGACCAGTGTTTGTCGGTAGATCAAACGACAACGGTGTCGCGTGCCGATGGTAGCTTTGAAGAACAAAGCCATGTGCCGGCCAGCAATCCGCATTTTGATTGTTTTTATGTCTATCCAACGGTTGATAACCGCGAAGAGCCAGGCAACACCGAAGACTTTAGTGATATTGAGCCCATGCTGCGCCCATTGGTCAATCAGGCGGCCAGATTCACCAGCTTATGTAACGTGTATGCGCCTTTGTATCACCAAATGACAATTGGTACCTATGGTTTGCCAGACGGCTACAGAACAAGCGAGTTTTTCGATATAGCGTATTCAGATGTGGAGCAGGCGTTCAATCATTTTCTTGCTGAGAGTAATGGCCGGCCTTTTGTACTGCTGGGTCATTCGCAAGGATCGCATGTTTTGATTCGGTTACTGCAAGAAAAATTTGACTCCAACCCGGCAATGCTTGAACGCTTGATATCGGCGCTTGTTATTGGTCCTGTTGGCGCGCTGGAGGTACCTGCGGGAGATACAGTGGGCGGCAGTTTCCAGAATATTCCTTTGTGTACGGCGGCTAATCAAAGTGCCTGTGTTATCGCCTACGACAGTATTGCTGCCGGTGCCGCTGCTACGCGCCCTGCCAGAGCACTGCCTTGCGTTAATCCAACCTTGTTGGGTGGTACCAATAACGTGCTGCAAACTACCTACTGGGAGTCGGATAATGGTCTTCCTTTCCCTTTTGACACACCGCAACCTTATGTGGCTTACGACGCTTTGCACAGCGCTGAATGTGAAGCCGACGGCTTTTTAGGCATAGGTGATATAGCAGGCACGCGTGCGCCACCTTTGCCTACGGTTGTGTTGCAGTCGATATTGGGCACTACTTTGCACGTACCTGATATGAATTTTGCGCTGGGCGATTTACTGCGTATTGTTGAAACCCAGGCCAGCATGTTTCGCTAATGCTGCGCGCTTACCGAGACCATTATTATCAAAGTTCGGACGGGCTGCGTCTTTACGCGCGTGATTACGATGGCGCGGATACAGACGCACCGGTTGTTTTATGCATGCATGGGCTTACGCGTAATTCGGTCGACTTCGAAGCTCTGATTGAAATTCTGCCCCTACACTACCGTGTACTCAGCGTTGATCAACGTGGGCGTGGCAACTCAGAATACGACCCTAACCCCGATAATTATCAGGTCAATGTTTATGTTAATGACATGCTTCACTTGCTTGATGAACTTGAGGTAAAGCAAGCCGCACTCATAGGCACCTCAATGGGCGGCATCATGGCGATTGTGATGCAAGCGCGTTGGCCGCGTCGGTTCTCGGGTATTGTGCTGAACGATATTGGCCCTGAGCTTGATCCAGTTGGCATGCAGCGCATTACAAGCTCGGTGAGCGATGCACCACCGGTTGAAAACTGGAAGCAGGCAATTGAAAGTCTGAAACAGGACTTACAATACGCATTTCCTAAATACCTTGAAGCTGATTGGCAAGAACTCACACAGCGGCTCTATAGAGAGGATGAGCGCGGAGTGCCTGTGTTGAACTATGACCCACTAATCTCGAGGCCAATGTCAGCGCAGAACGACGATTCTTCCAGCGTACTTTGGTCGATGTTTGATGCCATCTGTGAGCTGCCATTGCTATTGGTGCGCGGTGAGCTGAGTGACTTGCTAAGCATGCAGTGTGTGCAAGAAATGCAATCCAGACACGCTAGTATGCAATTTGTTGAAGTGCCCGATGTAGGTCATGTTCCCATTCTAAACGAGCGCTTGGCTGCAGAGGCGATTATCGAATTTCTAAATTCTGTGTGCGGCGACTAACGCGCCTTTTGCAATGATTAGAAAGTTGGTGGATGTGCAGGCGCACGAACAAGCAACTCTGGCTTGGGCTTTCATCTATTTTTTCTGTCTGCTGTGCAGCTACTATATTTTGCGGCCTATTCGTGACGCAATGGGTATTAGCGCTGGTGTTGAAGGCTTACAGGTTCTGTATCTGGTAACCATCGTTGCGATGTTGGCCTTGGTGCCTCTATTCGGGTGGCTGACATCGCGTTGGCCCAGACGCCAGTTCTTACCTGTGATCTATCTGTTTTTTATCGCGAACCTTGTGCTGTTTTATCTAGCGTTTAGTTGGTTTCCAGACGCTACGTTGTTGGCGCAAGGATTCTATCTGTGGGTGAACGTTTACAACTTATTTGTGGTGTCAGTATTCTGGAGCTTTATGGCTGACGTGTTCACAGACGCTCAGGCAAAACGCCTGTTCGGCTTCATCGCTGCCGGTGGCTCAGCGGGTGCGATTGTGGGCCCTACAATTACGTCCACCTTGATCGGAGTGCTTGGCCAGCAGAGTCTTATGTTGGTGTCGGCTTTGTTTCTGGTTTTCGCGATTATTTGCATCAGTCGTATTGTTCGTGCTGATCAGTTAATGGAAAGCGTAGAAAAGGAATTAAACCCCGAAATTGCACGTTCCAGCCTAGAAGACAAAGAGCAAGTCTTGCAGGGTGGGCTATGGGCAGGCGTCACCTTAGTGGCGCGATCGCCGTATCTGCTTGGCATCTGTGTATTGATGCTTTGCTACAGCATACTCTCGACGTTTCTGTATTTTCAGCAAGTACAAATCATAGCGGAGCATTTTGCAGATTCTGAGACGCGAACGGTGATGTTTGCCAGGGTAGACCTAGTAGTAAATGTGCTTACAATAGTCATTCAATTATTTGTTACCGGTAAATTAATTCGGTGGCTGGGCATTGGTAAAACCTTGGCGATCGTTCCAATAGTACTTGCGCTTGGTTTGCTTTTATTGGGCCTGGCGCCAACGCTGGGAATATCGATGCTAGTGGTTGTGATTGGTTTGCAGATAGTAAGGCGTGCCGGCTATTATTCCATTATCAACCCGGCACGCGAAGCTTTGTATGTTGTGCTCAGCCGGACAGAAAAGTACAAGGCGAAGAACTTTGTCGACACCTCAGTTTATAGAGGCGGTGATGCAATAGCCGCGGGTCTATCCGGTGTATTACGTACAGCAGGTTTTAGTATTGCCAATATTGCATTTATGGCCGTACCTCTGGCATTGGTTTGGGCCGGTGCTTCCCTTTGGTTAGGGCGAAAGCATGAAGAGTTGACAAGGGCCAGTGAAAGTCAGCTAAGTGAATAGCCGCAATGGCTTGTCTGAGAACTTTAAAGGGTGTGTGTGTCGGAATATAAAGTAGTGGTCACGCCAAGAATCAGCGAAACTGATCTAGTTGGGCATATCAATAATGCGTCGGTTGCGGTTTGGTTTGAAGATCTTCGTGTTCGGTATCTAGGTGACGCTTTTAGCGCAGAGCCAAGCTTACCAACACTGCCCATGACGGTTGCGTCGATAACAATCAATTACCTTCGCGAGACATTTTTTGGCGCTGATGTGCTGATGACGGTGCCAAAAGTAGAGCTCGGTAACAGCTCATTTACCTTGCATGGCGCGATGTTCCAGAATGGTCATCAGGTGATTGAAGCGCGTGCCGTGATGGTTCACTGGAGTGCTGATACGCACAAACCGCAGCGAATTAGTGATGAATACCGAGAGCGAATTATTAAGTTTCAGCAGGACGATTAGAACGGATATTCTGCACTTTTATGGTGTAGACTTCGTTTTCAATTTCTAACGCACGCAACACCTGAGTTTATTGTCACTCGCGTGCCGTACTTTGCAAGGACAAAACGTGCCCGCTTTTTACAAAGAATTTTTCTATAAAACCAAACTTAAACTGGTTGGTGGGATGTTGGGTAAACCCCAACCCAAGCCTATGGCTTTTATAGGCGCGGGTTCCAGTAATGAGCTGTGCAAAACCATTGCGCAGTTTGGTGTTCGTAAATTATTGATTGTTACGGATGGACCTTTACGTGAGCTAGGCGTTTTGGATGAGGCATTGGCGACACTAGTCGGTGCCAAAGTAGACGCCACCGTATTCGACGGTGTGCTGCCGGACCCAACTGCGCAGATAGTCAATGAAGGCTTGGGTATATTGAGAAAAAACAATTGCGAAGCTGTACTGGCCATTGGTGGCGGCTCGTCTATTGATTGCGCCAAAGTCATCGCATTAGCCGCGGCCAATGATTGCTCTGCCGAAGACTGCATTGGCGTAAACAAATGCAAATCACCGACCGTGCCTTTCTTTGCTATTCCAACTACAGCGGGTACCGGGTCAGAAGGAACTTGCATAGCGGTGATTTCCGATAATGAGACACACGACAAAGGAGGGGTCATCGACGACAGTATGATTCCCAAAGCCACTGCTCTTGATCCGGTTCTGATGCGTGGATTGCCCGCTCATATAACAGCGGCAACCGGCATGGATGCCTTAACGCACGCTATCGAGTCTTACATCGGAACGATAGGTAATTCCGAAACAGACTTTTACGGTTTGGCGTCTGCAAAGTTGGTGTTTCAGCATTTACCCGAAGCGTGCAGCAATGGAGACAATCTGGAAGCGCGCGAAGCGATGGCGCTGGCCTCTTACTATGGCGGACTGGCAATTACACAGGCGCTTGTTGGGTATGTGCACGCAATATCTCATAACCTCGGAGCGCGCTACGGTGTACCGCATGGTTTGGGTAATGCGATGGTGCTACCCCATGTTCTTGAACTATTAAAAACAGATGCTCCGAAAAAGATGGCGGAAATTGCTGTTCATGCCGGTATCGGTGATGCAAGTGACTCGGATCAGGAGCTCGCGGATAAGCTGGTTGAGCGTATATGGGCGCTGAATAAAGAGATTGGTATTCCCGAGACAACTGATGTTATCAAGGAAGAAGATCTTGATGAGTTAGTAAAAGTCTCGCTGGCCGAAGGCAGCGGCTACCCCACGCCTAGGTACTTCGACGAAGGCGAATGCAAGGCGTTGTTGCAACGAATCAAAGCGTGACCGCGCAATCACCCTGCTAAAAAATAAGGAAACGAACTCATGACCATCGATGTAGGGGGTTACTGCGCGCCTGAGTTTATTGCCGTAAAAGAGGCCTTCATCAAGAATTTCGAATCCGAATTGGAGATTGGTGCCAGTGTGGCGTTGACGGTTTCAGGCGTTAACGTTGTGGACCTTTGGGCAGGTGATTTGGTTGATACCGATGGCCAGAAGTGGCAGCAAGACACCATAGTCAATGTCTGGTCCACAACGAAAACCATGGCTGCGATTGTAATGCTGATGCTTGCCGACCGTGGTGAGCTGGACTTCTATGAGACAGTGGCAAGTTACTGGCCTGAATTCGCCCAAAATGGCAAGCAAGATATAGAAGTACGCCACATCATGAGTCACGCTGCGGGCCTGGCCTCCGTGGAAAATCCGATAGTTATGGGCGATTTCTGTGATCATGAGAGAATAATAAAATTGTTAGAAGCTCAGACGCCTTGGTGGGAGCCGGGTAGCAAGAGTGGTTATCACGCGATTACACAAGGGCATTTGCAAAACGAACTGGTGCGCAGAATTACGGGCCAAACCCTCGGAGCCTTTTTCAAAGAGCAGGTGGCCGAACCTCTTGATGCTGATTTCCACATAGGTACGCCCGAATCTTTACTCCACAGAATAGGCTTTTTAGAACCGCCCGAGCCCAGGGATATGCAAGGTCTGGATACGGATTCGATTGCGGTTCGAACAATGGGTAATCCCTCTATGGATGCTTTAGCACCAAGAACCGAAGCTTGGCGCGGCGCCGAGATTCCGGCCGCAAATGGTCACGGAAATGCTCGATCGGTTGCCAGAATCCACAGCGCGATAGCGTGCGGAGGTGAGGTTGATGGTGTTCGTCTTTTGTCAGAAGAGGGTTGTCGAAGAATTTTCGACGAGCAAACCAACGGTATAGACCTGGTACTTGGAACACCGGTTCGATTTGGTATGGGCTTTGGGCTTAATACAGAATCGCGAGCGTTTAGTCCCAACGCTAATGCATGCCCTTGGGGGGCCTGGGGTGGCCCTATGTCGCAGATCGATCTGGACGCCGAAATGAGCTTTGCTTATGTTATGAATCGTATGCGTTCGGGTACAACCGGAGATATGCGAGCCGCCACACTATTGGCGGCTGCATATGAATCTATCAGTTAAATATCGACTGGTTTAGCGCGGGTCGAGACCACGGCGGGCGCGCTCGGCATTCATTCTGTCCGTATCAGCCGATAGGCGTTCGCCTAACTCGTCTTCTGTTGCTGTGCCAGCCATATGTTTTTCGGCCGTTGCACCGTTGTACATAATCTTCTTGGTTGGTGTGACTTCGAGAATAGTTCGCAGCGGCGAATTAAGTAAGTTGTAAAAAAATGCTTTGCCCTCGTCGCTGTCTGGATTCAGTTTTGCCGACAAGGCTTTGTACATCCAATCTTTGGTTTCGTCGTCATCGAGAAAACGGCCAGTGCCTTTGAATGTTATTGCTCCTTTGGGCTTGCTGTCATCTTGCTCCGGGTAACCAGCACTACTGACCACAACGGATACTCTGTTATCACGTCGAATAGCGGCCGCTCTGTGCCTGTGGGCTGCAAACGTTAGCCAGATCTTGCCTTCATGCCAGACAAATGCGTGTGTTACGCCAACAGGCCAACCATCTTTGGTTGCCCACATTAATACACATTCATTGGAAGCATTCATCATCTCGTCAATTTCTATGTCACTGAACGGATAGATAGAGACAATTTCGTGGTCTGAAGTTTGAGCCATCGTTTTTATTCCTGATTAAGGGCCAAACAGTATACAAGGGCACGGGTGTGCCAGCTAGTAGATGTTTCCAACTTGATTTTGTCTAATCGCTGACTTGCGTCAATCGATGGCGCAGTAGCGTTTGCTCCGCTTTACCTGGCGCGCAATCCAGGGCTTGTTGATAGGCCTGAGCCGACTCGGAATTTTTTTTCAAGCGTCGCAAAAAGTCTGCGCGGGTTGCGTGATAGAGATAGTAGCGCTGCATCATCGCCACTTCGTGCAAACCGCTTAGCAGCTGCAGGCCGGCAGCTGCGCCGTCACGCTCGCCAACTGCGACCGCGTGATTCAGGGCAACAACTGGGGATGGGTCGATTGTCATCAGTGCTTCGTACAGAACCGCTATTTCATTCCAGTTGGTGAGTGAGGCTTCAGCGGTATTGCAATGGGTGGCTGCAATCGCGGCCATCAAAGCATAGCGTCCCTTGCCGTGCCCATCTGAAAATAGCTGTTCCAAGATGCTTGTGGCCCGCTGTATTTCTTGCCTTTGCCAAAGCGACCTGTCCTGGTCGGCGAGCAATACCAGTTCGCCATCGGCACTAAAGCGGGCATGTCGACGGCTGTGCTGCAACATCATTAGTGCGAGCAAAGCACGCACTTCCGAATTGTCTTGCAATGATTGGGTAAGCACTTGGCCCAGGCGAATAGCTTCATTAAGTAGCTCCATACGCTGATGCTGCTCGCCACTGGCTAACCATCCCTCATTAAATATCAGGTAGATCGCTGCCAGCACTGATTGCAGCCGAGGGCTTAATTCATCATCAGCGGGCATCTCATAAGGTATGCCCGCTTCACGTATCTTGTTTTTGGCCCGCCATAAGCGTTGTGACATGGTTGCGTCACTGGTCACAAACGCACGCGCAATTTCTTCTGTTCGTAGCCCGCAAATAGTGTTCAAACATAATGCTACGCGGGCATCGATGTTGAGAGCGGGGTGGCAGCAGGTGAACATTAGGCGAAGCATGTCGTCATTCAGCGCCGGATGTTGGTGGAGATCTAGCTCTTTCATCTCTGCGGGCTCATAGTTTAACTCTGCGCTAAGCTGATCCAGTTTATTGGCCCGCACAGCGTTGTGACGAATGCCGTCAAGCGCCGCATTCTTTGTGACGGTGACTAACCAGGCTTCAATGTGGTCTGGATAACAGGCGTCAGGCCAGCGGTTCATTACTTTGACAAAGCTGGCTTGCACCAGGTCTTCAGCGCGAGCGAGATCACCGACTATGCCTGTAGCAATCGCCAGCAACTGGCCATATTGCCGGCGGTATAGCTGCTCAAAACCTAATGAGCGATCCGTCATGCTGAAACCCTGTTTGACCGGTTCAGTCCTGTTCCATTAACCAAATGGGTCGAACTTCTACTGAGCCGGCAGCGGCGGTAGGAATCATTGCTGCGAGCTTGCAGGCCTCATCCAGATCAGCCGCGTCTACCAAATAGAAACCACCCAATTGCTCCTTGGTTTCACAAAATGGCCCGTCGGTAAGTGTTACATTGCCGTCTCGCACCCTGACAGTGGTGGCGGTGTGCACTTCCTGTAGTCGCTCGCCGCCGCGCATATGCCCATTGTCGACCAAATATTGCGAGAACTTTGCATAACCCTCCATCACTTCGCCTTGTTGTTGGGGTGTGTAGTTATCCCAAAGTGCTTCTTCTTCGTTTATTAAGAGTACGTATTGCATAATCATTTCCTGTTGGAGTAGCGCTGCCCAATGCATGCGCTTACTATACCAACGATCGTCGTTATCTGTTTTCTACAGAAGTGACCGTATTTTTTATATTTTTTTCTGGGTTGCCGTCAGTTCGCAGACAGCAGGCAGAATGAGCCCAGTGGTTATCAGGAGTTTGTATGCACTTATCTCGTTACCCGCGTCTACATTTCGCGCATTTACCCACCCCTCTTGAGCCGATGCAGCGCCTGGCGGCGGAGTTGGGTACAACAAACAATTTGTGGATAAAGCGCGACGACTGCACAGGCTTGGCAGGTGGCGGCAACAAAACGCGAAAATTGGAGTTTCTGTTGGCTGATGCACTGCACAACAAGGCCGACACGATAATCACGCAAGGTGCTACGCAGTCTAATCATGCACGACAGACAGCTGCCATTGCCGCAAAATTGGGGCTGGAATGCCATTTGTTATTGGAAGATCGAACCGGCAGCGAAACCACTGACTACAACGCCAACGGCAACGTTCTGCTCGATCAGCTATTTGGCGCGCACCTGAGCAAGTTTCCGGGCGGCACAGATATGAATGAGGCGATGGAAGACAAGGCGGCACAGCTGCGTAGCGATGGTGCTAAGCCGTATGTTATTCCTGGAGGCGGATCCAATCCCGTTGGTGCGCTGGGTTATGTAAACTGCGCACAGGAACTGCTGTATCAGGCAAACTCGCAAGGGCTTAGAATTGACTGTGTTGTGCATGCTACTGGTAGCGCCGGCACTCAGGCGGGTCTGGTGACTGGTTTTTGTGCGAGTGGAAGCCAAATACCGGTATTAGGCATTGGAGTTCGAGCGCCGAAAGCCGCGCAGGAAGAAAACGTGTTTGCACTTGCACAACGCACTGCGGATTATTTGGGTCTTCCAGACGCTGTTAAGCGTGAAGACGTGGTTGCCAATTGCGATTATGTGGGCGAAGCGTACGGCATTCCCACAGCCGGCACGCTCGATGCAATCCGGACACTGGCGCGAACCGAGAGCATTCTTCTAGACCCGGTATATTCCGCCAAAGGCATGGACGGGTTTATCAATCTCCTCAAGCAAAACTACTTTGGCGAGAATAAAAATATTGTATTCATCCACACGGGCGGTGCGCAGGCACTGTTTGCGTATCGGGATGATTTTGATTATCCAGAGGTGAGTTAGGTTGTCGGGGTCAAAGCCGCAACGTTTTGATAAGTCGTTTACGCAGCAAGAAGCCATTCCGGATGAGGGCATTGCCGCTGCGATTGAGGTAATGCAGTCTGGCCGCTTGCATCGCTACAACACGATTGACGACCAGCCCTCTGAAACGGATTGGCTGGAAATAGAGTTTTCCGAGTATCTAGGCGTGAGCTACGCACTAGCCTGCGCATCGGGTGGCTACGCAATTCAAGTTGCCTTGCGCAGCGCAGGCGTAAAAAGCGGCGACCACGTGTTCTGCAATGCTTACACGCTGGCACCTGTACCTGGTGCAATCCATAACCTTGGCGCCATTCCGGTATTTATAGAAACCACCGACCAATACACGATAGATTGCGATCATCTGGAGCAGGAAGCGCGTAGAGGTCGTGCGCAGTATCTGTTGCTGTCCCATATGCGTGGCCATTTGGTGGATATGGATAGGCTGATGGCGATATGCGTCGCGCATAACATCACATTGATTGAGGACTGTGCTCACACCATGGGCGCGAGTTGGGATGGCAAGAAGAGTGGCACCTGGGGCAAAGTCAGCTGCTTTAGTTGCCAAACTTACAAGCACATAAATTCCGGTGAAGGCGGGTTTTTGGTCAGCAACGACGAGCAGTTAATGGCACGTGCGGTGATCTACTCAGGTTCTTACATGTTGTATGGCAAACATAAGGCCGCGCCTTCTGCGGCCGCTTTTGATACCGTTAAGTACACAACTCCTAACTTCAGTGGCCGTATGGATAATTTACGAGCCGCTATTCTGCGCCCACAGCTAAGACAACTGGAGCAGCAATGCGCGCGCTGGAATGAACTGTACGATGCATTGGAACGTGAACTGCGAGACGAGAGTGAGATCTACCTGCCCCGGCGTCCGCTTAAAGAATCGTTTGTAGGCAGCTCGCTGCAGTTTTCCTTGCCGCGGTTTGAAGCAAAAGAAATAGAAGTACTCGTGGCGAATTGTTCAGCGCGCGGTGTAGAACTTAAATGGTTTGGCAGGGACGAGCCACAAGGCTACACCAGCCGCATGGACAGCTGGCGCTATTTGGAAGACTTGCCCGATTTACCGAACACTCAGCGCGTGTTAGCGCATATGCTGGATATTAGATTGCCATTAACCTTTGATGAAAGCGACTGTAAGGTATTAGCCGCAATCATCAAAGATGCGTATCAATCTATGGGCTAGAAGTTCAGTTGCAACTCGGCGCCATACATTCGGGGTACCGCAGGAATTGTGCCACCAAAGCCGAAGCTGTCCACCAAAGGCTGCCCACCAATGATGTGGTCTTCTTCAGTGAGGTTGGTGCCGTAGACTGCAAAGCTGTATCTGTCGTCAGGAGAGCGCCAGGTGATGCGCGCGCTCAGGTCTTCCTGGTCGCGAAGGTATAGGCCTGTTTCACAACTGCCTCGCTCAAAGCAGCCTTCCTGATCGAAGCGCTTGCTCCACTGGAGTCTTGGTGTGATGGAACCGTAGCTTCCTTCAAACATATATTCGGCTGCCAGAAACACTGTACGTTTTGGAAGACGCGGCAGATTTTCATCAGATCGATCGATCATCTCTTCACGAACACAGGCTGGGCCAACCATGCTTAAACCCCCGCCCATGCAGTCGGCAGGCGCAACACCCTCAGCAAGGCTTAAGCGGGTGTCAAAGTACTCGTCAATTTCGCCTTCAAAAAATGCCACATTGGCTGTGACCTGCAAGCGGCCGAAAGGAAGAATGACCGATTCAATCTCAAGTCCACTAATCGTCGTTTCAGCTGCGTTAATTGTTACACCAGAAGGACCACCAGTGACGGGGTTAACCGCAATAGTGGTCAACTGGCGGTTCTCGTAATCACTGTGGAACAAGGCGGCGTTAAGGCGAAGCCTGCTGTCCCAGGCATCCATCTTCAATCCCAACTCGAAGTTCGTCACTTCCTCAGGTTCGAAAGTCACCAGCTCGGCATTAATATTGCCAAATTCGTCCATCGTATCCAGGAAGTTCGGAAACTCTGAGATGCCGCCGGACAAAAACCCGCGGCTGACAGTAAAGTAGGCACTACCGCCATCGATAAAGTCGCCGCCTTCGAACAAGTAGTTCAAGCTGAGCATAGGGGTAACCGCGGTATCACTAACCGTTCTGCTAATCGATCGTGGATTAGGCAGGAAGGTGTAGTTCGGATTAAAAGAACCAGGAACCGGTAGTATGGCGAAGTTAGGTAAAGCCGTTACTGGGCCGTCTGCTGTGGTGAGTGATTGTGGGTCTAATCGAAACTGAGTATGGCTGAAACTTCGTTCTTCATCTGTATAGCGAATGCCTAAGGTAAGCTCCCAGTTGTCAGTGAACGCATAGTCTGTTTGTGCATACCAGGCCCAGGCCTCATTTTCAGCCAAGGCGACGGTTTTTTGTGAGCTAAGCGGAATGATAAGGCCGTTAAATATGGGTTCGTGAGTTACCTGGCTCACTTGCGCGGCTTCGTCAGTTTCTTCGGTAAAATAGAATAAGCCCGTGACCAGATTCAATTTGTCGTCCTGGCTGGTCCAGTTAACCTGTAATTCCTGAGTGATCTGATGTGTTTTAACCGGTACGCCTTCCGGGTGTTGCAAGCGTGTTTGAAATAGCAGTCTCGCGGCTGTCGGGTCAAGGTCGTTCTCGTCCACGCCGGTTGTTTCTCGCCAGCCAGTGATGCTCTTCAGGGTGGTGCTGTCATCAATATCCCACGTGAATGTGCCAGAGATGCCCTTGGTCTCAGCGAGATACGTTGTCAGGCGTTCCCGATCGCCAGTCCAGTCATAAGTACCAGCGTTGGCAGAAACATCACAGAGCTGCTGAATTGATGTAATGCCTTGAGGCGCGAATTCATCACTGCTTGCAATAAGGCTATCAAAACCCGGTGCTTGCCACCCTTCTATGCCCGGAACCGGCAGGCATTTCTGGCCGCGTGATTTTTGATCCGTTTTGCTGTAGTTAAGATTTAGATCAAAGGTTAGGTCATCACTGGCAAGCCATCTTAGTTGTGCAACGGCTGATTTTGTGTCTTCGTCGTTATGCTTCTCGCCGGTGGTTAAATTGAGCATATAGCCTTCGCGGCGTATTGCGGTTGCTGAGAAGCGTGTCATAACATTTTCGCTAACCGGCACATTCACCATGAACGATCCATCGCTACGACCAAAGTTTCCAGCGCGATACATAAGTGAGGCTTCAAATTCGTCGCTGGGGCGATTGGTTTCCAGCACCATAGCGCCACCGGTGGTGTTTTTACCAAAGAGTGTACCTTGAGGTCCGCGTA
The DNA here is from genome assembly GCA_045105115.1 of Pseudomonadales bacterium. Taxonomy (GTDB): domain Bacteria; phylum Pseudomonadota; class Gammaproteobacteria; order Pseudomonadales; family JAUIET01; genus JAUIET01. The sequence goes on from JBGCDE010000053.1 coordinate 20,454, forward strand.
GAACTTGTACGCTTGATATGTCATTCATTTGCAACAGCGCACCGTCTGCACGCGAAATATAGATTCCGTCCAGATAGATGCCTATACCGGAATCAATATTGACGCCCGTGTTTCGCTGGCCAATCCCGCGCACATAAACGCTGGCTTTGCCGGTCACACCACTACCCGCTTGAATATCGAGACCGGGTACATAATTATTGAGGTCATCCAGCGAATCTATTCCGGCCGCTGCCAGGTTCGCACCACTAAATGCGGATACCGCAATTGGTGTTTCCTGCAAGCTTTCCTCGCGCTTACGAGCCGTAACAATAATCTCCTCAAGTACAAGGTCCTGCGCATTCGCAAGCGGCGTGTGAAAGCTGCTGATTGCTATAGAGGGACTTAAAAGGAGCAAAGCGCGTGCGCATGTGGCATTGATTTTCATACAGACTGCCTTTTATTTATAGAGTTATAGCCTGATTTAGCACCGATGCAAGATCTAAGTCAAGCCAGATTCGCTGCCATATCAATTACCTACATGTTATCTTCCTTGCAGGATTCAATCAAAGCAGAGTAAAACATGAAAGCACGCCTCCACCTATTGATCATGAGCCTGGTTCTGCTGTGTAACCCGGCTTTTGCAGCCACGCCAATTGAAGGTGCAGAACCTGGTGAGGAACTCATATCAATCGCCCTGGCAATGGGCTTGAAGCAACCGCCCTATGCAAAACAGCGGGGTATTGAAAGCGAAGGCCCCTTTGCGCGTTTAATCATCAAGAACGCTATGATGCTTGATGGCTCCGGTGCGCCTTTGCAGGGGCCGGTGAATATTGAAATAGTTGAAAACCGTATCGTAAGTGTCAGCGTCAGCACCGGTGAGCCGCAACCCAGTGGTGAGAGTGGTGATGTCAAGGTGATAGATGCGGCCGGCAAATACGTGATGCCAGGCTTAATCGACATGCATTTTCATCTGGGTACACCGTCGCACGCTTATGCGGGTGCATTGACAGATCCCGAATACGTTTTAAAGCTTGCCTTAGCGCACGGTGTTACAACGGTTCGCGATGTGGGTTCGATCATGGGCTTGAAATGGACCGTGCAGCATTCAAAGCTTAGCGCTGCGGGTGACATAGCCTCACCGCGTATTATTCCTTTCGCAATGTTTCCCGAACAATTTGAGTCTGAATCCGCTGCGCGTAAGTGGGTGAGAGACGTTAAAAAGCGCGGCGCTCAAGGCGTAAAAATGCTGGGTGCGCCGCCTGAAATGATTGCTGCCGGAATTGATGAGGCTAAAAAGCTCGGCATGAAAACTACCATGCACCACGCACAGACTGCTGTTACCCGTACGAATGTTCTCGACAGCGCCCGTCTTGGTCTCAGTAGTATGGAACACTGGTATGGCTTACCCGAAGCAATGTTTGCTGATAAGCGCATTCAGCAATACCCATTGGACTACAACTACAGCAACGAGCAACATCGCTTTGCTGAAGCGGGCAAGCTCTGGTTGCAAGCAGCAAAACCTGGTAGCGATGTGTGGAAAGCAACGATTGCTGAATTGACAGGGTTGGATTTTACGATTGATCCAACCTTTACGATTTATGAGGCCAACAGGGACTTGCAGCGCGCAAAAAGTGCGCCATGGCATGACGAGTACACGATGCCGTATATGATGCGCGCCTTTCAATCAAATCCCTTGGTTCACGGTTCGTACTTTTTTGACTGGACTACCGCGCATGAAGTGGCGTGGAAGAAGAACTACCGCCGCTGGATGCTGTTCGTTAACGATTTCAAGAACGCTGGTGGCCGAGTAACAGCAGGCTCGGATGCCGGGTTTATTTATAAAGTGTACGGCTTCGCCTACATACGCGAACTCGAACTATTGCAGGAGGCCGGTTTCCATCCACTTGAAGTGTTGCAATCGGCCACGATTAATGGGGCCCAGTTGCTGGGAATGGATGGCACGCTCGGTTCGATACAGGTCGGTAAAGTGGCGGATTTAGTGATAGTCGATGAAAACCCGATAGAGAATTTTAAAGTCCTGTATGGAACCGGGCATGAAAAGCTTAATCTTGATACCAACATAATGGAAACAACTGGTGGGATACGCTACACAGTTCGTGATGGTATTGTGTTTGATGCAAAGCTGTTGTTACAACAAGTGAGAGATCTTGTTTCCGCGCGAAAATCGCTTGAAGAGAAAAGCAGTGTTCAGTGATTTTCTTTAGGCGGTGATAAGGTGGATGGTTGCAGTTAAGCGCTTGTGTCAGCAGTTTCTTTTTCTACAGTGCTTCTCTCATAGGGCTTTAGCATAGAGATAACTTTGTAGCCTGGAATTTCTTCGTGTTTGCGTAGCTGTCTTGCGAGCATTTCTATTTTTGACCAGTGCTTCTGCACCAGTTTCTCAGCTGACAGCATCACCTTTTGCTTTAAGGTCTCAAATTCCATTTCGTTATCATTGCAGCGGCGCAAAAGTTCTGCAGCACTGTCGTGATCGTCTTCGGCATTTGCGTCAACGAAATCCCCTTCAAAGCCAGCTCGTTTGTCGCTTTCAAAGCCTGCGTATAAGGTAATGGCATGGGCGAGTAGTAATCGTCGATCTGGTTCTGAGCCATACCCGTCTTCAAATCGGATGCAAAATGGTTCATTGAGCCGATCGAGTTCTCGAATACTGAGTTTGGTTATGCGGCCACCGAGCTGAATGCCGACAACTGCGTGGCCGGCTTCATGGTACACAAGGGTAGAAGGGTAGTGAGTCATGCCTGGAATTCACCGAGTTAGCCAACGCCATAAATAGAACTTTGACGGTCGCACAGTGTAAGCAGTGCTATGAGTATTTTCAATGTTGCAGAGACTACATCCGCTTATGGTTAAACTTTGTACGTTGGCGTGTCACCACATTCTCGATGAAAATGGCAGTTAACGTTCCATAGACACTATCTCTCACTGCAGGCGATGATTTATCCTTAAATCAGTTTCTGTTTGAAAAATAATCTAAAGGCGGTTCTGCAATGAAAAAGTTTTTTGGCATCTTGGCTGTGGGCTGCTGCGTTGTGCTTACCTGGCAGGGTGTAAGAATATTCAACGAAATTTCGAAGGCGGTTAGTGAAGACCCAACGGTATGGGAAAGCGATATGGAAGCTTTCGTTGCTGAATCCGAACGAGGTGATTTACCGGAAAACCCGATTGTGTTGGTTGGCAGCTCCAGCTTCAGGTTATGGAAGAACATGCAGCAAGATTTGGCACCATTGCCTGTCGTAAATCGTGGTTTCGGCGGTGCTCGTCTGGCAGACATAGAGTATTGGGCCAAAGAATTGGTCAGCATCAATTCACCCAGTGCTGTTGTTGTTTTCTGTGGAACCAATGATATTCGACCTGACGTATATGCCAAGCCGCAGATCTTACTAGAAACTTATCAGTCGTTCGTAAAGCGCGTTCGCGCTTCAAATTCTGAGCTGCCAATCTACTTCGTGGGTATCACACCGTCACCCTCACGTTGGTCTGTCTGGAATGTTGCACAACAAACTAATGAACTCATTAGCCAATGGAGCATGTCTGAGCGAGGTATGTACTTCATTGACACAGGGCCAGCACTTCTAACCGAAAATGGTGAGCCTGATCCAGACAATTATGTTTTCGACGGCCTGCATTTGAGTGATAACGGCTATCAAATATGGACGAGTATTATTAAGCCTCGTTTGCTTGAAGACTTCCCGCCTAGCTAAATGCCTGGATCGAGCAAGTTGTGCCGATTGTTTGACGGCCTTATAAGTTCCCGCCACACTGTGCAATCATAAGAAATAGCTAGCACAACACTTGGACGCATTAAAAGACGCCGTTGCACTGCCAGTCTGGCATGACAGCGAAGAAAAACCCGAACCACTTCCCAGTCTGGCCACACACGAGCAATGTGAACTGTTGATAGTAGGTGGCGGCTTCACCGGTTTATGGGCAGCAATACAAGCCAAAGAACGCGCGCCAGACACAGACATAGTTCTTATTGAGAAAACCTTTATAGCTGATGGCGCTTCAGGGCGTAATGGCGGTTTTCTTTGTGCCAGCATAGCCCATGGTGAATCCAATATTGCGCTGCGTTTTGATAAAGAAGCAGAGCAGTTGGAAGCTCTGGGAGAACAAAACATTCGTGAACTTCTGGATACTCTAAAGCGCTACAACATAGATGCGCGCTATGAAAATACCGGCATGACGGAACTTGCCAAAGATGAGGCGGCGGCGCAAAGGCTGCATGAAGAATACCTTGAGCTAAAACAGCAGGGCAAAGATGTTGTTTGGTACGATAAAGACACGCTACAAACACAAATAAAGTCGCCGCTTTTCTGTGCGGGGTTGTTGATTAAGAACAATGACGGAATAGTTGATCCTGCACGACTGTGCTGGGGGCTTAAGCGTGTGTTGATTGAACATTATGGTGTGCGCATATATGAGGGCACTGAAATGCTGGGTATTGAGCAAGATGGCCGCTCAAAAATGCGCACCAAGTGCGCCGCAGGCACGGTTGGCAGCGATAAAGTTCTGATAGCCACCAATGCCTATACCTCGCCTTACAAACCTGTTAACCGCAGCACTATTCCAATTTGGGACTATCAAATAGCTACTGAACCGCTGACTAAAGCGCAGCTGGAGAAAATACAGTGGGGTCTGCCGCACTCTCGTCATGCGCTGGAAGATTACGTGAACATGTTTCACTATTTTCGCCTGACCAAAGACAATCGAATTACCTGGGGTGGTGGCGGTGATGTTCGCTACTACTTTAATCGTGGCACAGGCAGCGAACTAATGAACGCACCCGACAGGCACGAGCGTCTCGCACGCGAATTCTTTGAAATGTTTCCGCAGCTGGAAGGCGAGTTGAAGTTCACTCATAAGTGGGGTGGCATCATTGCCAGTTCAACTCGTTTTTGCATGGTGCCTGAGTCGGCATTTAACGGCCGTCTTGCCTGGTCTGTAGGTTATACAGGTCTGGGCGTTGGTGCGTCGCGATTTGGCGCGCGAGTAGCGATTGAAATGTTGGGCTATGGTCCTACCGATATTTTGAAGCTTGATTTTATCACTCGCAAAGCGCTTCCCTGGGCGCCAGAGCCGTTGCGCTGGCTGGGTGTACGTTTTACACAATATGAGTTGGCGCGTGCTGATCGTAATGGCGGGCAACGTGGTTTGTGGTTGAAGTTGCTTGATCGCTTCGGGCTTGGCTTCGCCTGCTAGAGACTGTTGGGGTACACTGAGCGCATAGATCATACAGGCCTCGATGGAGGGACCATGCGAACACGACCTAGCTTACCCCGCGTAATGTCTATTTCCGTTTGTCTTTTAGCTATTCTTCTGTCGACTATGACCTCGGCCGCCAAGAGCGAAAAGCCCAATATTGTGCTTGTGCTGATGGACAACTTTGGCTGGGGTGAAATTGGCGCTTATGGTGGTGGCATGATGCGTGGCGCACCTACGCCCAACATCGACAGTTTGGCGGCCGAAGGGTTTAAGCTTAATAATTTCAATGTAGAGGCTGAATGCACACCCTCGCGTTCAGCATTGATGACTGGTCGCTATGGAATTCGCACGCGCCAGCGTCCTGACGGAGAGCCAAGAGGTGTGTGGTACGGCATTACCAAATGGGAAATAACCCTGGCCGAGATGTTGTCAAAAGAAGGTTATGTAAATGGCTTGTTTGGAAAATGGCATCTGGGTGACACAGAAGGCCGTTACCCAACTGATCAAGGATTTGATGAGTGGATTGGTTTGCCCAGATCATCTGACCGGGCGTTTTGGCCCGACAGCAACAGCTTTACACCAGGCAGTCATCCGGATGCGGTATTCACACACGTGATGTCAGCAAAACGTGGTGAGACACCAAAGAAATTAGGTGTGTTCAACCGGCATAAGCGTAAGATTATTGACCGCGAAATTACTGATCAATCGATTGATTTCATAAAACGCAAAGCAGAAAAAGAGCAGCCATTCTTTGTGTTCTTGTCATACACGCAAACCCATGAGCCGGTTGACCCACACCCGGATTATTATGGTAAAACGGGTAATGGCAGCTTCGCTGATGTGTTAGCACAAACCGACGACTATGTTGGTGAAGTGATGAGTACTATCGATGAACTTGGCTTGAAAGAAGATACCATTTTCATTTTTACCTCAGACAACGGCAGGGAAGGTGTGCCAAGATCGTTCGGTTTCACGGGGCCCTGGCGTAGCGGCATGTTTTCGCCATACGAAGGTTCGCTAAGAGTGCCTTTTCTCATACGTTGGCCAGGAAAGATTCCGGCAAACAGCGTATCAAACGAGCTTTTTCATCAGATTGATTTGTTCCCAACGATCTCCAGTATTCTTGGCGTTAAGCTGAAAAAAGATCGTGTTTATGATGGTGCCGATCAAAGCGATTTTCTATTTGGAAAAACAGAAAAATCGGCGCGCGAATCAGTCGTTATTTATATTGGCAATACTCTGTTTGGTGTGAAGTGGCGCAATTGGAAATTGCTGCTGCGGGAAATGGATGAACGCTCTTACGCAGTAAAAGAAATGGCTTACCCCTCGGTATACAACCTGTTGGTTGATCCAAAGGAAGAGGTGCCAGAGTTGAATTATCTGAACGATACCTGGGTGGACTTTCCTTTGTATAAAGTTGTGGAAGACCATCTGGCATCCATAGAGAAAGACAAGGGCGCACCAGGGCCGTAGATTAACCTTCAAAGCGAGCAGTAAACCATCGCACAGGAATAACTTATGAGCCCAGACACTGTATTCACGGTTGCTAACCTTGCGGTTATTCCCGCCTGGCTTTTGTTGGCCTTATTGCCGCAACATGCAATTACCCAGCGTATGGTTCACGCTCTATGGATTCCGTGCCTTCTGGCGTGCTTTTACTGTTGGGCATTGTTTTTTGGCGAACCTTCTGCAGAGGGTGCCGGTTTTGGATCGCTTGATGCATTGACTTTGTTGTTTCAAAGCAAAACGGCCTTGCTGGCCGGCTGGATTCACTATCTAGCGTTTGATTTATTCATTGGTGCGTGGCAAGTAAGAGACGCAGCAAGACGCAGTATCAAGCACTTGTTTGTTGTTCCCTGCTTGTTCTTCACATTGATGGCAGGTCCGCTTGGTTTGATGTTGTATTTACTGCTGCGCTTGGGTCTTCGCCGAGTTACTACGTTGGTTGAGTGAGCACGAGCGAGTCATGGCCGGAGTTGGCTTGGTTGCTGGTCAACTCGCTTTTGAGCTGCCAGCGAGTTTAATCCCAAGCCAAGCAACATAAGCAGCATCGCCAATAGCTTCCACCACGGCATAGGTTCGGCCAGCAACAGCGCTGAAGCTGACATGCCAAACACTGGTACCAGCAATGCCCAGGGTGTGACAACGGCCGCAGGGTAGCGTGCCAGCAACATATTCCACAGTCCATAGCCGATCAATGTGTTGCCAACACTCTGCCAAAGCACAACCGCCCAGGCACTTGTGCCAGCAGACGTGATGCTGCTGCTGATGGCTGGCCATCCTTCAAAACAAAGCGCCAGCAAAGCGAGAGGGGGCACGGCAAACAGTGATGACCATGAAAGAAAGGCCAGTATGTTGACCTTGCCAGCGCCCTTTGCAACGAGATTACCCGCCGCCCAACTTGTTGCAGCGGCAAGCGTGATAAGCACGCCAGGCACTGTTGTGTATTCGTCGGTATTCAAAATAATAATGCTCAAACCGCCAAAACATACTAGCAAGGCAAGCAGCTGGCGCTTGCTTACCAGTTCGCTGTGAATCAACGCTGCCAGCAAAATGGTGATGAATATCTGCATCTGGATAATCAGAGACGCCAAGCCCGGTGTAATGTGGTCTTTCATGGCCCAGAACAACAGTCCGAACTGGCCGCAACCAATAAACAAGCCATACGCCGCTAACTTGCTCCATGACGTGTTGGGCTTCGCGAAAATAAACACCAGAGGAATGGCAACGAATACAAATCTCAGCACAGCAAAGGTAAAAGGCGGGAAGGCCTGAAGGCCATGATGAATGACCACAAAATTTGAACCCCAGATGAAGGCAACAACAATGGCGAGGAATTGATGTGCGAGAGGCATTGGATATAGGGCTCGATCGAGTCGGCGGTTGACGCTTACGCCAGAGAGGCGATTATATAGATATCAAAGCCTCTGTGGTTTGCCTAGAGCTTCATGAACTGTCCGCCGTCTACCCGAATAAACTCACCGGTAATCATGCGCAAGCGATCACTCAAGAATAGAATAATAGTTTCGGCCACATCATCATCTGCAGGAATCTCACCGAGCGGGAACAAGGCTTCAATTTCGGCTTTTACCTCATCAGCACTTATGCCACGCTCACTCGCTTGCCAGTGAACATAACCCTGCACGGGTGGCCCCCACATCCAGGTAGGAATAACCGTATTAACGCGGATTTTCTTAGGGCCTAGCTCCTTTGCCAGCGCTATTGATGCTGCGCGCAAGGCGCCTTTGGAGGCTGCATAAGCAAGTTGTGGTGTTGGCGGTGGCAGTTCAGTTGCCTGTGAACTTATCAATACCACAGAGCCCGCGCCCGCACGTTCGAACGCTGGTACAGCCGACTTAATCAGTTGCACCGAGCCAACCACATTGACCTCATTGCAAAACCTGAAGTCTTCCATTTCTGTTGTGCTCAGATCGCCAAAGGGTTCGGCAGCCGCAACCTGAGCGATACCATCCAACTGGCCAAACCGCTTTTCAGCCGCAGCAACAATGCCGTTGCAGGCGTCCTGATCAGTAATGTCAAAAGTATGTGCAAGAATTTGTTCGCCACTCGGGTCCAGCTGCTTGGCAATTCCCTCTAACTTCTCGGCATTGCGGGCGCCAATCACCAGTTTTCCACCGTCACGAAGCACGCGGGTTGCTATTTCGCTTCCCAAGCCGGGACCAACACCAGAGACGAGTATTACTTTATTTTCCAGAACCATCTTTGAATTACCAATGCAGAGTTCAACACAGTGCCTCGGATAGTAGGCGGCATGCAAAACCCGGTCAATGCTTCAGAACATTCATTGCAGCATGGCAATAGGCGGTGCTGCACAGCGGTTCTAGCAAGGAAAGCTTCAGATTTTTTCTTAATCTTGTTCTTGCCAGCTTGCAGGATCAAGGCCATAAAAACGCCGTAGCTGAGAATACAGCTCCGGTAAATCAGACTTCATTCGTGTGGGCTTTTCGAAAAAAGACTCACTAATTACTGCAAAAAATTCCACTGCCGAGACAGCGCCGTATTCATCAATTATCTTGTTTCGGCGCCGCTGAACACGTTTTAGAAACGCATCGTATTCACTGCTGAGTACTTCCGACCATTCGCCATAATGCGATCTGTCTCTGAGAATGGGCAGACCGTCCATTACGCCATTTTCTTCATCGAGCTTGTGGGCAAATTCATGGATAACTACGTTCTGGCCATTCGCGGTATTTTTGGAACCGCGTACGACATCGCTCCAGGACAATACAATAGGCCCTCTGAACCACGACTCGCCGGCTCGGGCGCTGTGCTCGTCGAAAACAACTTGTCCGTCGTGCGTTTTCTGCGTTACGCCATAAGTGCTGGGGTACACCAGAACGGTTTTGAAGCTAGGGTAGACTGGCCTCGTTTGGGCTAGCACCAGCAAACAAGCGTTTCCAGCAATGGTGAGCCGAACCTCATCATTAATTTCTTGACCGTCACAACCAACAAATTTCTTGTCGAACAGGAACAGATTTATGCCACGGTGTAAGGCCATTTTCAGGTTTTCAGGCAAGCTTGGATAAAGCCCTACGTTGCGTTCCAGAATACTGACATATCCGGTGTTCAGCGGTGCGCTTGCAATTCGTTGACGGCGAAATTTCTTGTAGCGGGATACCGCCATCCAGATCAGAAAGCCGGCAACAACAACGAGTAAGAATTGGTTAGCTGACATAGGTTCAGGTGCTTGAAGGTCAAGCTATTTTAACCACTCTGAGCTTTCTGACCTAGTGGCTATTCTATCTGTGGCTGGTAAAGCTGATAGACGCGGTTAATAAATTCCCGGCCTTGTTTTGTTACGCTGACTTTGCCGGAGGCTGTGTCGCGCTTTAACACTTCGCAGCGTTCCAGCTTGGCAAGGTCTTCTGGAGTCACTCCATCTATAGTTCCAAGTTTGTCTATGCTGCTAAGAGCATTCCAGGTGGCAGGCGTAAGATGCTTGTGCAGCCCATTTGCAGGACAATGCTTTAGGGCGGTTTCAAGTAACATCGAGTGGCGTCCTTTGTGGTTAGATTAAAGCATAGTTGTGTATTAAATTGATCAATAAATGATCAGATAAGCGGTGAAGCTGAACGGTAGCCGCCATAATTCGATATGCTCATTTTTCGTTCAGTTGTGATGTTTTTTCGCCCAAAAATCATGATCTTGCTCTATTCTTTTGATAGAAACGCAGATATAGCGTCTAGTCGTTGCTTTACTGCGTTTCGAAAATCCACGGAATTGACCGTTAAATAATTATCTGACCGCCGGAAATTGGTCATCACTAATGGGTGCCTGACTAACCGGAGCGTGGGAGTCGCTTAGCCTTGCTTTTCAATCGCTCACTCAAAAAGCCATCACCGTCAGTATTGAACCACATACCTGAACAGTGCGTTGGCTGTCTATCCACGAACATTCTGCGAATGCACCTTACTCGTGTTGATAGAGAAGGTGACATACAACGCCGCTACCAATGCCGTGACTGTGATCAGGACATGCTGGTAGCTAATTGCGAAGCACCAGATACGCCTAAAGATTTTGAGAGTCCTGCAGCGACAGTTGAGTCTCAGCCCCCTTTGAGTGATTACGAGCGAAAAATTACCGCTCTGGAAAGCCAGCTTGCGCTGATAGATCAAGAGATTGCCAATTCACAGCAGGTTGCCGACAAGCAAGAGTCTGAATTGATGCGAGCAAAGCTCGGCGTTGGCGATTTAAGGAAGCTCGAAGCGGTTACAGCAAAGCACACGCAACTGCTTACCTTATTGAACGAGCTTCACAGAATGCAATATTCCAAAGCGTTGGTGCTTGCAGAAACAGAACATGAGAAGGATCAGCTGAGAAGCCATTTAGCAATAGTACAGGCCAGTTCAGCTGAAACAGAATCATTTCTTCAAGCAGAGCTGGATGAAGCGAAAAAAGCTCGGGACCTTGTTATACGAGAGAACCAGGATCTGAAGCAGCGCGCCTTGTCACTTGAGGGAGAGCTAAGAAGTGCGACTGATACACTGGCTGGTACTCAGAAGGAAAGAGACGCTGCGAACCGGGAACTTAATGCCCGATCTGCGGAGAATGCGCTTGCCGAACGCGAGTTAAACTGCCAATTGAACGCCATGAGAAGCAAGTTAGATCAGGCCGAGGCAAGCGCAGAGCAAGAGCAAAACAGACTGCATAAAAAAGTGCGCGCTTTAGAGTCCGAGCTCTCCAGGAAGATGAAGTTACCGCAGAGCAATTCTCATGAGGCAGCAAAGCAGACAGAGGATAGGAAAGCGGGCTCTCATTTCATTGATACGAAGTCGGCGAACACAGAGGTTGAGCAGTCCGAGCCCGTTGGTACTCACTCGCTAGCCAATACACACTATCAAACCGGTGTAAAATACGTTAAGGGCACAGGCGTAAAAATGTGCGAGCAAACAGCCATAGAATATTTTCAACAAGCGGCAAACCTGGGCCACACATCTGCACAGCATAATTTGGGTGTTCTGCTGTACAAAGGACCTCAAGGCGTCAGGGATTTGAAAGCGAGTGTTTTCTGGTTAACGAAAGCTTCGTCTCAAGGTCATGAAAAAGCCGTTTCCTTGTTGCCAGAGGTGGAAGTGGCCTATCAGATGTATGATCAAGATATTGCAATTTAATGATATCGTTATAACGACGCGTTTTGATACACCTGTTTATCCCGATCCATCATTGAAGTATTAATCAGTCAAAGATCTTATCACCACGCGCAAACAGCAGAAAAAAGATAAGTCCAAAAAAGGTGATCCCTGCTGCCGTCTGAAAAACAAGCGTCCATGAACCCGTCGCTTCCAGAATCATACCGCTAATATATACTGCGATAATTCCAGGTATGGTTCCAGCCGTGTTCGTAATACCCATTAAAGTACCCGCATGGCGCGGTGCAATATCCATATGATTCACAGAGAATCCACCGGTGACAGCGGCTGCGAAGAAGTTACCTATGGCCATGATACTGATGGCCAACCAGGCAGACTCGGCATAGCCCACTATCGACAAGGCACAGGTGATGGAACCGAAGCCGACTGTCATCATTATTTTTCGAACGCGAACAACGGCCATGCCAGACTTGATCATGCGGTCTGCAATATTACCCGCCAGATTTAGGCCAATGAACGACGTGACATGGGGAATCATTGACACCAAACCAACGGACGCAAAATCAACTCCAAGCCCTTTGTTTACAAAAGTAGGCAGCCAGGTGAGTAATACATAGAGTGACCAATTATTGCAAAAATGCGCAACAGCAATAGCCCAAACGGCGCGATGTTTCAAGAATGTGGTCCAATGCGGTGAGGGCTCGCCGGTGTCTTTATCTATGCCAGCCTCAATGTGAGCTAACTCTTCAGCCGTTATATCGGGGTGTTCTTGAGGTGTAGCGGTCACCATCCGGTGCCAGAACAGATACCAGAAAAACCCGACAGAACCGAACAAGTAGAACGCCCACTGCCAACCCAGCTGTTGAACAATAATGGGCGTGATAATTAACGCGAACGCTGTACCTACCGGGATTGCGCTATTGCTAAACCCAACGGCACGGGCACGTTCAGACAGCGGAATCCACTTTGAGTACAGGCTATAAAACGCAGGGAAGGTGACCGCTTCGCCCATTCCCATCAAGATTCTCACCATTAGCAGAGCAGTAAGACCCAATGCGGCGGCAGGTGGCGTAACGATAGTGAACAAAGACCATACCACTACACCAATACCCAACACCGCCTTGCCACCGTAACGGTCAGCCAGCCGACCGCCTACGATTTGCAGGGTGATGTAGCCCAGCGCAAACGACGACAACACCAGTCCTTGGGTTTGCAAATCCCAGTTGAGATCTTCGGCCATGGGAATAATGGCCACAGAGATATTCACGCGGTCTATGTAACACACAAACACCGCGACGAAGGTTAAGAACACCACTCGGGCACGCTGAGGTACTGCGGAAATGAATGCCATGCGCATTCCTTTTCTTTTTGATTAAATCTCGGAAGCCGGTTCCGAGTCAAATAGAAAAAGAAAAACCTTTAATCGTAGGGCTTGTGATCTATGTGTTGCCAAACAGCGCTGTTTCTAGATCGCTTGGTGTCTCAGGAGACGGGGGAGGGGAAGGAGCGCCAATAGGTGGAAAAACCCATTGGCGCGATCAAAAGCTTCGTCAGAGGGCGCTACTGGCCACTCTGACGTGTGTTGCTTGCTTAGAAACGATACTTACCGCGCACGTAGAACAACTGTCCTCTAGGGTCATGGTGCTTGGGGTCATAGCTGAAGTTAACCCCGTCATAGACAACGGGTGGTTCTTCATCGAATACATTTTTCAGACCGAAGGTTACAACTGCTTCGCTGTCACCAATCTCGAAGTTGTAGGCATACTGCAGATCTACCGTAATCCAAGAGTCAATGTTGGCGCTCGCCGTCTCTGGCACAGCACGCGTGGTTTCATAGCTGTCTACATAGTAGGTAATGATTGCCGCTGAATGATTGTTATTCGTCCAGTCCAGAGCAAGATTCGCTTTCGTTTCCGGTATAGAGCGTGCGAAGTTATCATGATTGAACAGTCCGGCGATGTCCTGAGTACCACCAGCAGCGGCGGGAATTTCATAGCCGAGAGTGCGGGTTCCAGTGAAGTGTGCACCAAATTCACCCACACTGGTGGGATAAATGTAATTCACCGCAATGTCGATGCCGTCAGTGTCTACGCTTGCTGCATTGATATAGTTGGCATTAATTCCAACCAATTGGCTGTTGTCGCCATCCAGTCGAACAATATCAGGACCGTTCAAATCGCTAAGTACCTTACCTTGCGCACTTTCAATCGTGATCACGTCTTCATACTCAAACAGCCAATAGTCTATTCGCATATCGAAGTTATCAGTGGGTGACCAGATTGCGCCAACGTTGTAGTTTGTTGACTCTTCCGGGGTAAGGTCTGGGTTACCCGCTGAAGTGACTCTGATAAAGACAGCGCCACCCTTAGGCGTGCCGTCAGGATTAAAATCCTGAATTCCCTGTAAGGACGTTTCCAGCGCAGAAAACTGCGACAGAGAAGGCTCGCGGAATGCGGTTGACACGGAACCGCGTAACACCAAGTCTTCAGTGGCCTGCCAGCGCAGTGACAGCTTTGGATCAAGGCTTGAGTCAGTTTCCAGATCTTCATACCTGGCAGCTATATTCATTTCCAGATTTTCTGTTACAGGGATTTGCATCTCTGCAAACGCCGCATAAGACTGTCTGTCTTGGTCCAGAGGAAACCCACCGCCAAGGAAAATCAAATCAACCGGAATGGTTGCACCAGTGACCGGGTCAATGGTCTGGGTATAGATCTCATTTCGACTCACAGTATAACTTTCGTCACGATATTGAACGCCTGCCGCAAAACCCACCGCGCCGGCTTCCAGATTGAACAGTTCTCCTGTCGTTACAAAATCGAATACTGTCAGTTCGGTTTCGCGATTAGTTACTGTATCAACACTCAAATAGTCGATTAACTCTGCACTATTGGCCGTTGAATCAAAAATGTTAAACGTTTCCATGCCACTCGCACCACCAACTCCTGCAAGTGCGTTACGCAAGCGAGAGCTGATTGTGTCAGGCTGAATAGTCTCTCGTTCGTTCGAGCTATACGTGAGTGCACCATTCCAAGACCAGTTGTCATTGAAAGCACCGTCAAGTTCGAGTACGGCGCGCCATGTTTCATTCTCACGAGGTGCCAAAGGCGATGCAAAATCAGACCCCAGCGGTCTGCCCAGCCAAACAACTGGCACATTGAATGGACTGCCCGCCTGACCTGGTAAAACTACTGGGAATGAGAGATTGGGATAGGACGGCGATTGTGGGTTGTCTACAACCTTGTGCTTTGTGTAGCCAAGCTCAGCCGTAAGAGTCATCGAGTTAGCAAACTCATGTACCACATTGGTGTATAACTGGTTTCGCTCTTCTTCATTCACTACGTTGAAGCGCGGCCCGTAGAAGAAACCACAACGAGCACCAGAGGCCTGTGGAATAAGCAAACCGCCATTTCCAGTACAATTGGGGTCTGGTACGTTTTCACCGGGGCCATATGTTCCAGCGTAATCACCGGCAGCAACAGTGTCAGGTCCAAGCAGAATAAAGGAACGACCTAGGGTGCTGACGGCATTGTCAGCGAGAAATGGTCGATCGGCAACGCTCAACGGGTCTTGGCGCATTATCGCACCGGCAAAGTTCACTCGTGTTTGGTCATTGCCAAAGCCCCATAAAAAACTGGCCTCAGTGGTGTCTTGGCTATCGCTGGTAGTGCTTTGATAACCGGCATTTATCTCGAAGCCCTCGAAATCTTTTTTGAGTATGTAGTTCACAACACCTGCCACAGCATCAGAGCCATAGGCAGAAGCAGCACCTTCTTTTAACACCTCTACCCTGTCAAGGGCGGCCAGCGGTATCGTGCCGGTATCAACAAATACGCTGCCATCATTGGCGAGAGTGGCTGCGATGGTTTGCCGTCGGCCGTTAACCAACACCAAAGTTGAACTTAAGCCAAGGCCGCGAAGATTAACGTTACTAGTACCTTGTGTGGCGCCTGAAGTAAATGAATCTGCCTGATTTTCTGAACCAGAGTTGACGCTTAATTTCGAAGTAATCTCACCTATTGAGAATGCGCCACTGCGGCTAATATAGGCTGCATCCACCACATCTACAGGAGAGGCCGCGTCAGTACTTGATGATTTAATGTAAGAACCCGTTACGAAAATTTCTTCCAGAATTTCCTCAGATTGCTGTGCAAGCGCGTTTGAGCCTGCAAGGATGCTGGCTGATACGGCCAGACACGTAAGTTTCTTCTTATACAACATTCCCATTCCTCTTTATTACTTTATTAGTATTACTTTATTAGTGATCGCCAGCGTAACATTGATCCAGCGGTATTGTTAGCTGCCGTGCGCGCCAGAATACATTTTTGGCAGGAAACACTCAACCGTGCCCATTTGGCTAACGCCAAGTTTCAATGCCGATTGCAGTGGGGCGAGGAGGCGTGATTGTTTTTCGGTCAATCAGTGGCGGTAGAGCAGGGTTGGACTGAAAGTTTCTAACTTGTGGGCTTTGGGGGGCGCTTGCAGTGGGGACCCAGGTTGGATAAAGGGTATCTGGATTGATATGAGGCCAGCCAAGTATGCGGTGAGCAATCCCGCTCCCAAAAATGAGCCGATCAGAAAACTTCGCTAGCATTGTTTGATAGACTCGTGCTCGGAAAAGCATAAGGACAACAGGATGACTGAACATAGTGCAAGCTCAAATACAATGGGCACGTGGTTTATTGTGGCAGCCACAATGTTGTTTCTCGCGTCGACTGAATTGAGCGCCTCAGCTGAGAATTGGATCTCGAAAGACGCCCAAATCGTAGAGCTAAAAAAAGCTCTCAGCAAACTCGGCCACTATGATGGCCCTATTGATGCATCCGGCGGTGTTGGCGGTCTATTTTCTCCCATCATGAAGTTTCAGTCGGCCAATGGAGAAGTGCCGCTAGGCCAACCTACTATAGAAACTTACGAGAAAATTCTATTGGCCGCAAAAAGCACGGGAATTCCCGATAAGACTGCGCGACAACTTGATACAGAGCAACAACGCAGGGACGCCGAAAAGGTAGATGCCGAATTGCTCAAGTTCACGCAAAGCTGCAAAGCCCAGCGCCTTGGCCAACTATTTTTCGACTGTGAGTGTCTCACATCAGCTTATTCTGAGCTTCGCAGAAAAGAACCTGAGAGACATGGCTTCATGATAGAGCGGGCTGTGCGTGACATGGAGCATCCAGCCTGCACAAGCGACCCGAAGGTCATTAGCGCACAAGTAGCGCAAGAATGCTCAAGCCAAATAAAGATGGCCCCCGAGATGGATGGCAAATCGCCGGCAGAGCAGCAGGAATATTGCAGTTGCATAGGGAACACGGTGTCTGGGAATTTTTTGAAAAGCCCAAAGGCTGCGAATGCGCCGATTTGGGCATCGGCTAGGGGGGCGTGTGCTGGGTGAGCGTAGAGGTGTTGAGGTAGTGTCGGATGCTGCAGGAAGAGCTTGCCTCTGATTTAGCTCAGAATTGCTTGAATTTACGAGTGGAATTTTCGTGTCGTACGCGCACATCACTATCTTTGCAGCCTTAATAAAACAGGGTAACAGGGTCAGGCCTTACAACCGACATTGGGTTGAGGTCTGGTAAGTCAAATCGTTGTGGTTCTGTGCCAAAAATTGTGATTCGAAGTAGGCCATTTTGAAGCTTACTAAACTGGCCACTATTTGCTGCAAAGATCAGAGGTTCGTTTTTGTTGGAACTTGGTGAATCTTAGCTGTGCGGCAAAGGTCTTCTAGATGGGTGTGGTTTGTAAGGCCTGACCCTCCGATTCTGGGTGTGGTTTGTAAGGCCTGACCCTCCGATTCTCTCCGATTAACTGGGGAGATTTCAAGTGGCACTCTCGCTCTTAAAGCCATTTACAATGCCTCAAGCGACAACGAGCAACAAGCCTATGTAAATGTGTTGACGCACTTGATTAATAACAGGGTGCTGCAGCTGATTGAAACTGGCGAAATGAGTATTCAGGATGCAATCGACCAGGCTCAAGCCGAACTGATGGCTGAATTACAGTCGGTTCTTCCCGTAGACTCGATTCCCGATTTTAGCGAGTTAAGTGTTTACAACAGCAATCCTGAAAATAGTAGTGGCAATGGGTACTTGCTTGCACTTTCAACGTCTTTTTATAAATATGCGCAAATTGAGGCAGAAGGCAGAGAAACCTCCGCCGACGCGCAGCTTGCTCTGATACTAAACCAGATAGCCCAAGATTTTGCATCTGACGGATTTATTCAGCACGAAGGCTTCAAGGATGAGCTTACATATGCTCTGAGAAGTTTGAATCCGCGAGCAATCTCTGAAAATCTTCGGTCTAGAAGTGAAGAAGATTTTGTGGAAGCCATTGAGGTGCCGGATATTACGAGATTCTTCGGTTTGTGTGCTGGCGCTGCCGACTGCGCATGGTCTTCAGCTGCACCTATGCCGTTTGCAACCAGAAGTCATGCCTCCGCTGTATACGATGGAAAGATATACGTTTTTGGCGGCGATACTCCTTTTGATGAAATTGATGAGGCCACGTTGGAGCTCGGCGATATCGCAGCTAAAGGAGCCTTTGTATACGCACCAGGCTCTAACGAATGGACAACACTTGAACGCCTGCCTATCGGCATGAGATACGTTAATGCACATACGATTGGCGACAAGATATACCTGTTTGGTGGATATGGTAAAGGCGGCTTCCTCAATACAGTGTTGGCATACGACCCTCTTAACGACAGTTGGGAGCAAAAAGCCTCAATGCCAAGTTACCGCTATATTTTTATGAGCGAGGAAGTTGCCGGCAAGGTGTACATAATTGGAGGGCAGGGGGTCATTGATGATGGGCCTTGGAGAAGTGGCGCGAATTGGGAATTTAAATCGCATGTAGATGTTTATGACTCTGCAACGGACAGCTGGTCTTCAGGAACTGACGCTCCGGTAACATTAGCTTCTGCGGCTACATGTGCGCTGAATTCGGATATTTATATCCTTGGTGGAAGCGACGCGTACAGAGGTAAGTCCGAGACTTATGTATACAAGACAGAAGATGATTCCTGGACAGCGAGATCACCGGCCCCAATTGCCAGAGGCGGTCACACCTGCGTAGAG
Organism: Pseudomonadales bacterium; assembly: GCA_045105115.1. Taxonomy (GTDB): domain Bacteria; phylum Pseudomonadota; class Gammaproteobacteria; order Pseudomonadales; family JAUIET01; genus JAUIET01. Next base: position 39,340 of record JBGCDE010000053.1, read on the forward strand.
ATGGGAGCTAATTTTTATTTAATGGGCGGCATAGATACTCAAGACGCTCTAGATACTATTGAGATCTATTCGGCAGAAACTGACTCATGGAGTGAAACTGCTTACATGCCCTCCGGAAGATACTGGCATTCTGCGAATGCGATCGATTCCTTAATTTATACCCTTGGCGGAGTTGGAACGGAAAGGGAGCTTATTGACTCAGTAGAAATACTGGACGCGTCTAAACTTAACTAGTGAAGCTTGTTCGTACAGGTTTTAAATAATTGGTAGCTACGGGTGGACTTGAACCACCGACCCCAGCATTATGAATGCTGTGCTCTAACCAGCTGAGCTACGTAGCCACATAGGGGAAAAACGAGGCGCGAATTCTCCAGTTTCAGCGCTTGCTTGTCAAGAGACACAAGCCTTCGAACGGTATAAGCGGTCTATACGTTGAATCTGAAGTGCACCACATCGCCATTCTGAACAATGTACTCTTTGCCTTCCAGGCGCCATTTGCCAGCGTCTTTCGCGCCTTGCTCGCCGCCTAAGCCTACATAGTCGTCATAGCCAATCACTTCGGCGCGTATAAAGCCTTTTTCGAAGTCGGTGTGAATCTTGCCGGCGGCTTGAGGAGCAGTGGCGCCTACGGGTACTGTCCAGGCGCGAACTTCCTTGGGGCCGGCGGTGAAGTAGGTTTGCAGGCTTAGCAAATCGTAGCCGGCGCGTATCACGCGGTCCAGGCCTGGTTCCTGCATGCCCATTTCAGCCAGAAACTCGAGTTTTTCATCGGCGTCCAGCTCGGCTATTTCTTCTTCTATCTTATTGCAGATAACCACCAATGAGGCGCCTTCGGCCTCGGCTATGCTTCGCACAGTGTCTAGATGTGGGTTGTTTTCAAATCCTTCTTCATCAACATTGGCAATGTACATGGTGGGTTTGAGCGTGAGCAGGTTTACGTCGCGAATGGTTTTCAGCTCATCGCTGTCCAAGCCCAATGTTCTGACGGGCTTTGCTTCATCCAAATGTGGCTGCAGTTTTTCCAGCACATCCATTTTGGCTTTTGCTTCTTTGTCGCCGCCTTTTACTACGCGCACCAGCTTTTGCATGGCTTTTTCAACGGCGTCCAGGTCAGCAAGTGCCAGCTCGGTATTGATCACTTCCACGTCGGCGGCGGGGTCAATTCTGTTGGCAACGTGAATAACGTTGTCATCGTCAAAACAGCGAACTACGTGGGCAATGGCTTCTGTTTCGCGAATATTGCCCAGAAACTGGTTGCCCAGGCCTTCGCCTTTGGAAGCACCGGCCACCAGGCCAGCAATATCAACGAACTCCATGCTGGTGGGCAGAATCTTTTCAGGTTTTACGATGGCGGCCAGCGCATCCAAACGGGGGTCTGGCATTGGTACCAAACCGGAGTTTGGTTCAATGGTACAGAACGGAAAATTCTCAGCACCAATACCGGCCTCAGTCAGCGCATTGAACAAGGTTGATTTGCCGACATTAGGTAGCCCGACAATTCCGCATTTAAATCCCATACTAGTGCCTTGTGCGGTTATTCCGCCGGTTTGTGGTTGTGCATTAAGGTTTGTGCCCGCTGCCACTGGTCTTCAGCAATTAAGTCCA
>JBGCDE010000054.1:0-118872 GCA_045105115.1 Pseudomonadales bacterium
TGAGCACATCTTGCTGAGTCGCCAGGTTGGCGTTCCTTACATTGTTGTGTTCCTGAACAAGGCCGACATGGTTGATGACGAAGAATTGCTTGAATTGGTTGAAATGGAAGTGCGCGAGCTTCTCGACCAGTACGAATTCCCAGGCGACGACACACCGATCATTATCGGTTCAGCGCTGAAAGCGCTGGAAGGCGATACCTCAGACATCGGCATGCCGTCTGTACAGAAGCTGGTAGAAACCCTGGACGAGTACATCCCAGAGCCAGAGCGTGCTGTTGATCAGCCATTCCTGATGCCCATTGAAGACGTGTTCTCAATTTCAGGTCGTGGCACGGTTGTGACCGGTCGTATTGAGCGCGGCATTGTTAAAGTGGGTGAGGAAATCGAGATTGTGGGTATCACGGATACCACCAAGACCACCTGTACCGGTGTTGAGATGTTCCGCAAACTGTTGGACGAAGGTCGAGCAGGCGAGAACTGCGGTGTCTTGTTGCGCGGTACCAAGCGTGAAGAAGTACAGCGTGGTCAGGTTCTGTCGAATCCTGGTTCGATCAAGCCGCACACCAAGTTTGAAGCGGAAGTATACGTACTGAGCAAAGACGAAGGTGGCCGTCATACGCCGTTCTTCAAAGGTTATCGCCCCCAGTTTTACTTCCGAACCACGGACGTAACGGGTGCGTGTGAATTGCCAGACGGTGTTGAAATGGTGATGCCAGGTGACAACATTCAGATGGTTGTGACCTTGATAGCGCCGATTGCGATGGACGACGGTCTGCGCTTTGCGATCCGTGAAGGCGGTCGTACGGTGGGTGCTGGCGTTGTGGCCAAGATTATTGAGTGATCTAGCGGCTTTCGAGCTCGGTTTTCTTTAGGAAGACCGGCACAGATACAACTATTCGCTCACTGGACACGCCGTAAACCCATCCATGGGGTCTCTTCTAAAAGGTCCCTCTTTTAGAAGGTCCAGTGAACGAATAGTTGTATCTGCACCTCAGTGCCAGCTGAAGTACAAATGTGGCACTGAGGCTAGGGAGTCAATATCGGCATTCCGGACTGTTGAAAAGAGGGACCTTTTCAACAAGCCCCCATGGATGGGTTTACGGCGTGTCCGGAATGCCGATATTGACTCCCTAGCCGGTCTCCAAAACCCACACAAATTTCAGTAACAGTTTTACTTGACACCCCACAGGGCCGTAAGTAGAATTCGCACTCCTTTTTACGGGGCCAATTTCGGGCCCCGTTGTGTATTTTAGAACAGTAGGATTTGGACTCGCACACATGCAGAACCAGCGCATACGTATCCGTTTGAAAGCCTTCGATCACCGTTTGATCGACTCTTCAACGCTTGAGATTGTTGAAACGGCCAGAAGAACAGGTGCACAAGTGCGCGGCCCCATTCCGCTGCCTACACGTAAGGAACGTTTTACGATATTGGTTTCACCGCACGTTAATAAAGACGCGCGCGACCAGTATGAAATTCGTACACATAAGCGCATGCTCGACATTGTTGAGCCGACGGAAAAAACCGTTGATGCGTTAATGAAACTGGATTTGGCGGCTGGCGTAGAAGTACAGATCAGCCTGGGTTAATAACCCAATATATCGCCTGGCGCTGCACAAGCATCAGGCATGTGTAACGCTCTGAAATGGGCGGCCATAGCGGGTCAGAGCCCCGTACACTGAGAGAGAGAAGATGACCATCGGAATCGTTGGCCGCAAAAGCGGCATGACACGCATATTCACTGAAGACGGTGCCTCCGTGCCCGTTACCGTGATTGAAGCGCAGCCTAATCGAATCACCCAAGTTAAAAGCGCCGAGTCGGATGGCTATAACGCTATTCAAGTAACGACTGGCGAGCGTCGTGCTTCGCGATTGACCAAGTCTGAGACTGGTCATTTTGCTAAGGCGGAAGTAGAAGCGGGTCGTGGTTTGTGGGAATTCACCGTAGAAGCTGAGCAGTTGCAAGATGATGCGCTGGCGCTAGGTGCTGAAATTAATGTTGAGCGCTTTGAAGCGGGTCAGAAAGTAGACGTGACTGGCCAGTCAAAGGGTAAAGGTTTCCAGGGCGGTATCAAGCGCTGGAATTTCCACACTCAGGATATGTCGCACGGTAACTCACTGTCGCATCGATCAAACGGATCGATCGGTCAGTGTCAAACGCCGGGTCGGGTTTGGAAAGGTAAGAAAATGTCAGGCCATATGGGTGCCGAGCAAGTAACGGTACAAACGCTTGAAGTAGTACGTGTAGATGCAGAACGAAATCTGTTGTTGGTAAAAGGCGCGGTGCCTGGTGCACCTGGCGGTGATGTAATCATCCGCCCTGCTATCAAGTTGGCTAACAAGTAATTCGGGGGAGAGACGCAGTGGAATTGGCAATTGCGAACTCTGGTAGCAATACAGCAGGAACTATAGACGTTTCTGATGCTGCATTCGCAAAAGAATACAACGAAGACCTGATTCATCAGGTGGTTACGGCTCACCTCTCGGGGGCTCGCCAGGGCACTCGGGCGCAGAAGAATCGCGCAGCAGTGCGTGGTGGTGGTCGTAAGCCATTTCGGCAAAAGGGCACAGGTCGTGCTCGAGCCGGTACCATCCGCAGCCCTATTTGGCGCAGCGGTGGTGTGACATTTGCGGCGCAGCCGCAGGATCACAGTCAGAAAGTGAACCGTAAGATGTATCGTGCGGCGCTACGCTCTATTTTTTCTGAGCTTGCGCGGCAAGAACGACTGGTGGTTGTTGAAGCGTTTGATATCGATCAGCCCAAGACCAAGTTATTGGTTGGTAAGTTGACTGAGATGAAGCTGGACAATGTGCTGATCATTGGCGAAGAGATGAGTGATGCGCTGCATTTGTCATCGCGTAATCTCCACAAGGTGGGCGTGTGTGAGGCTGATGGCCTTGACCCGGTTAGCCTGGTTGCCCATGACAAAGTGTTGGTCACTGTGCCAGCTTTGCGCAAAATTGAGGAGTATCTGGCATGAATCCGGAACGCGTATATACGGTTCTGCGTGAGCCGCATATTTCAGAAAAGTCGACTTTGTGCGCTGAGTACAACAATCAGTATGTGTTTAAGGTGTCTATTGACGCGACCAAGTCAGAAGTTAAGCAAGCCATCGAAAAGCTTTTCAGTGTGAAAGTGAATGGTGTGCAGACTATTCGTGTTAAAGGCAAGATGAAGCGCAATCGTTTCGGTTACAGCCGTAAGGCAAACTGGAAGAAAGCGTATGTGTCTCTGGAGCAGGGCCACAGTATTGATATTACCTCGCCGGAATAAGGCCAGGGTAAGAGTGAACGGATTAGAATCATGGCAATTGTAAAGTCTAAGCCAACATCGCCGGGAAGACGCTTTGTCGTTAAAGTCGTCAATCCTGATCTGCACAAGGGTGCGCCTTACGCGCCATTGTTGGAGAAGAAGTCCAAGAGCGGTGGGCGTAACAATAATGGTCGAATCACCACTCGGCATCGTGGTGGCGGTCATAAGCAGCATTACCGGATTATTGATTTTCGTCGTGATAAGAACGGCATTCCGGCGACTGTTGAGCGCCTGGAGTACGATCCTAACCGTACGGCTTTTATTGCTTTGCTTGTGTACGCCGACGGCGAGCGTCGCTACATCATCGCGCCAAAAGGTGTGAAAGCGGGCGACCAGTTAGTTTCAGGTGATAACTCACCTATAAAGGCGGGTAACACTTTGCCGCTTCGCAACATACCTCTGGGTAGTGTTATTCATTGCGTAGAGATGAAGCCTGGCAAAGGGGCTCAAATAGCTCGAAGTGCAGGAACTTCTGCGCAGTTAGTTGCGAAAGAGGGTCGATACGCCACCTTGCGTTTGCGCTCTGGCGAGACGCGAAAGATTTTGTCTGATTGCCGCGCCACGTTGGGCGAGGTATGTAACTCAGAGCACAATTTGCGTTCATTGGGTAAAGCGGGTGCGGCGCGTTGGCGTGGTATTCGTCCAACGGTTCGCGGTGTAGCGATGAACCCGGTTGATCACCCGCACGGTGGTGGTGAAGGTCGTACATCGGGTGGTCGTCATCCAGTGTCGCCTTGGGGTACACCAACCAAGGGTTACAAGACGCGTAAGAACAAGCGTACTAACGATTTGATCGTTAGACGTCGTAAGCGGAAATAAACTCGCCTAAGGCGATAAAACGTTAAAGAGAGAGTGGGATAGTGCCAAGATCACTGAAAAAAGGGCCGTTTATTGACCTTCACCTGTTAAAAAAGGTGGAAGAGGCTGCTGACAAAAATGACAAGCGTCCGATCAAGACATGGTCGCGCCGCTCTATGGTTAGCCCGACTATGGTCGGCCTAACGCTAGCGATTCACAACGGTCGCCAGCACGTGCCAGTATTTGTGACCGAAGATATGGTGGGTCACAAGTTAGGTGAGTTTGCGGCTACCCGCACTTACCGTGGGCACGTTGCGGACAAAAAGGCGAAGCGCTAAGCGCCGCCGTTGACAGAGGATATTGGTATGGAAGTAAGCGCAAAATTAACCGGAGCGACCATCTCGGCGCAGAAGGCGCGTTTGGTTGCCGATCAGATTCGTGGTCAGTCGGTGGAGCGAGCCTTGGATATTCTGGCGTTTAGCCCGAAAAAGGCTGCTCAAATAGTGCGTAAGGTTTTGAACAGCGCTATCGCAAACGCCGAGCACAACGAAGGTGCTGATGTAGATGAGTTGAAAGTGTCGACTATTTTTGTCAATGAAGGCACTACCCTGAAGCGCATCAAGCCGCGTGCTAAGGGTCGAGCGGACAGAATTATGAAGCGAACTTGCCACATCACAATTAAGGTAGCTGACAGCTAGGGCTGTCGCGTACAGGAGCGACCAGATGGGTCAAAAAGTACATCCAACAGGCATTCGACTTGGTATTACCAAGCAGCATAAATCAGTGTGGTATGCAGAGCATAAAAGCTATGCGGAACAGCTGATTACTGATATCGCCGTGCGTGAGCACCTAGAGTCAAAGCTGGCCAATGCTTCAGTTAGCCGAATTGATATTGAGCGTCCAGCGCAAACCGCACGCATCACTATTCACACCGCTAGACCTGGCATCATTATTGGTAAAAAGGGTGAGGATGTAGAGCGTCTGCGCAAAGATTTAGCGAAGCGCATGGGTGTGCCCGTCACTGTAAATATTGAAGAAATTCGCAAGCCCGACGTGGATGCGAAACTGGTTGCGCAAAATGTAGCGCAGCAATTGGAGCGCCGGGTTATGTTCCGTCGCGCTATGAAGCGAGTCGTACAGAACGCTATGCGTCAAGGCGCGCAGGGCGTGAAAGTACAGGTTGGTGGTCGTTTGGGTGGTGCTGAGATTGCGCGAACCGAATGGTACCGCGAAGGTCGGGTTCCGCTGCATACATTGCGCGCCGACATTGATTACGCAACGCATGAAGCTTTGACTACTTACGGTATTGTTGGTGTCAAAGTATGGATATTCAAAGGCGAAGTGCTGGATACAGATCAAGAGTCTGCCAATCCCGCTCGCACTGGAAAGTAGTGGAGTAAACGATGCTACAACCTAAGCGAACCAAGTTTCGCAAACAACATAAAGGCCGCAACAGAGGCCTGGCGATTCGAGGCAGCTCAGTCAGCTTTGGCGATTTTGGCCTGAAAGCAGTTGGTCGTGGTCGACTTACCGCCAGACAGATCGAAGCGGCTAGACGAGCAATGACTCGCCATATTAAGCGTGGTGGAAAAATTTGGATTCGGGTATTTCCGGATAAGCCTATTACCCAAAAGCCATTGGAAGTTCGCCAAGGTAAAGGTAAGGGTAACGTAGAGTACTGGGTGGCACAGATTCAGCCAGGCAAAATGTTATATGAAGTAGAAGGTGTTTCGGAAGAGTTGGCTCGTGAAGCGTTCGCGCTGGCGGCAGCAAAGCTTTCTATACCCACTGCTTTTGTTAAACGATCGGTGATGTGATGAAAGCGGCAGAGTTGCGCGACAAAAGCGTTGATGAATTGAATACAGAGCTGTTGAAGCTTCGCGAAGAACAGTTTCGTCTGCGCCTGCAGAAGTCCACGGGGCAGCTGGGGCAATCACATTTGATGCGCATAATGCAGCGAGATATCGCTCGTGTTAAAACTGTGCTGACCGAGAAGGCTGAGGGTTGATATGAGCGCCAGTGAAAACAAAATTGTACGCACGATAACCGGTAAGGTTGTCAGTGACAAAATGAATAAGTCGATTGTGGTAATGCATGAGCGACGGGTAAGACACCCGGTATATGGCAAGTTTATTACTCGTTCATCGAAGCTGCATGCGCATGATGAAAACAATGAGTGCACCGCCGGCGATACAGTGACGATTGCAGAATCAAGACCGATGTCCAAGACCAAGAACTGGACCTTGGTGCGGATTGACCAGAAAGCAGAACAGATTTAGAGCCCTTGTATAAAGGCCGTTTGAGAACGAGATAGCGACATGATTCAAACACAATCCTACCTGCAAATTGCAGACAACAGCGGTGCGCGCAAAGTGATGTGCATCAAAGTGTTGGGAGGCTCACACCGTCGCTATGCACGTGTTGGTGACCTGATTAAAGTCAGTGTTAAGGAAGCAATTCCACGCGGCAAGGTAAAGAAAGGCCAGGTAATGACGGCAGTAGTCGTTAGAACCAAAAAGGGCGTTCGTCGTGGTGATGGTTCGCTGATTAAGTTTGATGACAATGCGGCCGTGCTGTTGAATGCACAGAACGCACCAATAGGTACTCGTATTTTTGGACCTGTTACGCGCGAATTGCGCAATGAGAAATTCATGAAGATTATTTCGCTCGCACCGGAAGTGCTGTAGCGATTGCGGCTAGCCAGGCGCCAAGAGAGTAGGTAATAGCAAAGATGAACAAATTAAAGCGAGATGACGAAGTCATCGTAATCACGGGTCGCGACAAAGGTAAGCGTGGCAAGATTATCACCATGCGCGACGATGGTCGTGTGTTGGTGGCTGGCGTTAACATTGTTAAGAAGCATACGCGTCCTAACCCAAATGTTGGCGAGCAAGGCGGCATCAAGGAAAAGGAAGCGCCGATTCAGGTGTCTAACCTGGCCATATTCAACACGGCTACCGACAAGGCAGACCGGGTTGGTTTCAAGGTTCAGGAAGACGGTAAGAAAGTACGGATTTATAAATCCACTCAAGAAGTGATTGATGCGTAATGGCTAGATTAGAAGAGCTTTACAAGAACGAGTTGCGTGCCAAGCTACAGCAAGAGCTGGGCTTGAAGAACGTAATGGAAGTTCCACGAGTAACCAAGATCACCCTGAACATGGGTCTGGGTGAGGCAGTTGGCGACAAAAAAGTGCTAGAGCATGCGCTGGGTGATATGCAACAAATTGCAGGTCAGAAAGCGATAGCCACCATGGCACGTAAGTCGATTGCCGGCTTCAAGATTCGTGACGGTTGGCCCATTGGTGCCAAGGTGACATTGCGCAGTGCGCGTATGTACGAATTCCTTGATCGCTTGATCAATATTTCGATTCCTCGTATTAGAGATTTTCGTGGCCTAAGCCCCAAGTCATTTGATGGGCGCGGTAACTTCGCGATGGGCGTGACTGAGCAGATCATGTTCCCGGAAATTGATTACGACAGAATTGATAAGTTACGCGGACTCGACATTGTTGTGACCACGTCGGCGCGTACGGATGAAGAAGGCCGTGCGTTATTGAAAGCATTTAATTTTCCGTTCAGAGGTTAAGCCCCAATGGCAAAGGCATCTATGATTGCGCGAGAGAAGAAGCGCAAGAAGACAGTTGAAAAGTACGCTGCAAAGCGCGCTGCGCTGAAGGCAATCCTGAAAAACCCACAGTCGACTGACGAAGAAATGTGGGAAGCGCAAATTGGCATGCAGAAACTGCCACGTAACGCCAGCCCAAGCAGAGGCGTTCGTCGCTGTCAGATTACTGGCCGACCGCACGGTGTTTACCGCAAGTTCGGATTGTGTCGAAACAAATTACGCGAGCACGCCATGGCTGGGGACATTCCTGGTTTGGTCAAGGCCAGCTGGTAAACGGCTAGAGAGCCAAGCGGAGAACAGTTATGAGTATGCAAGACCCTATAGCCGATATGCTGACGCGAATACGCAACGCGCAGATGGCTGCCAAAGTATCAGTGGCGATGCCATCGTCAAAGATCAAAGCAGCTGTGGCCAAAGTGTTGCAGGATGAAGGTTATATCAATGATTTTGCAGTGGCCGAATCAGAAGGTAACAAAGCGGAATTAACCATTGGTTTGAAATATCACCAGGGTAAGTCGGTTATTTCCGAGATAGACCGGGCAAGTCGCCCTGGCCTTCGGGTGTATTCAGGTAAAGATTCTATTCCGTCAATTCGTGGCGGTTTGGGTGTAGCGATTGTATCTACCAGTAAAGGTGTGATGACTGATCGTGCGGCACGCAATGCCGGTATTGGTGGTGAGGTACTGTGCACCGTTTTCTAAAAACGGCCACAGTAATGTTGAAAGCGAGAGAGCAATGTCCAGAGTAGCAAATAATCCAGTAACGCTGCCGAAAGGTGTAGAAGTGAACCTGGATGACACACAGATCTCTGTGAAAGGCAGTAAAGGCAGTCTGCAGCTGACGATCAATCCTTTGGTTAAGATTGCTCAGGAAGATGGAAGCCTGACCTTCGCGGCGAAAGACGATGCGCGTGCGTCCAAGGCGATGGCTGGCACCTTCCGTTCATTAGTGAACAACATGGTTGTTGGTGTAGTAGACGGTTTTCAGAAGAAGCTGCAGTTGAACGGTGTTGGTTATCGAGCCAATGCACAAGGCAAGAAGCTGAATCTTGTGCTGGGTTTTTCGCATCCGATCGATTACGAACTGCCAGAAGGCGTTAGTGCGGAAACGCCTAGCCAGACAGAGATTGTATTAAGTTCAATCGACAAGCAATTGTTGGGGCAGGCGGCTGCAGAAATTCGTGCATTCCGTCCACCAGAGCCATATAAGGGCAAAGGTGTTCGTTACGCTGATGAGCATGTGCGGCGTAAAGAAGCCAAGAAAAAGTAACAGGTAAAAGACAGACCTAACGCAGAGCCCGTCATTTTTATGGGCAACAGGTAAACGAGTAAGACAATGAGTGTAAAGAACGATTCCAGACTTCGCCGCGCAAAGCGTGGGCGAGCTCATATCCGAAAGCTGGATGTAAGCCGTCTTAGCGTGCATCGTACTCCTCGGCATATGTACGCCCAGGTGTTCACGGCTAAAGGTGACAAGGTGTTGGCCAGTGCATCAACACTCGACAAAGATCTCAAGCTGGATAAAACCGGCAATGTGAGTGCGGCTGAGGCGGTTGGCAAGTTGATTGCTGAGCGCGCGAAGAGTGCGGGCATTGAAAAGGTTGCATTTGATCGCGGCGGGTACAAATACCACGGTCGTGTTAAGGCGTTGGCGGATTCGGCGCGCGAAAACGGACTGGATTTCTAAGGGCGCGTTGGCGTTCTGACTAAAGGGTTAAGTAATGGCATTTTTAGACGCGAAAGACAAAAACGGCGAAGGCTTGCAAGAAAAGCTGGTTCAGGTGAACCGGGTTGCAAAAGTCGTAAAAGGTGGCCGAATCTTCGGTTTCACCGCGTTAACCGTGGTTGGCGACGGCAATGGCCGTGTTGGTTATGGTCGTGGCAAGGCTCGTGAAGTGCCAGTCGCTATTCAAAAAGCGATGGAAGCGGCACGTCGTAATATGATTGACGTAGATTTGAATGGCAGCACTATTCAGTATGCGATCAAAGCGCGGCATGGTGCGTCAAAAGTGTATATGCAGCCAGCTTCTGAAGGTACTGGCGTTATCGCCGGTGGCGCGATGCGTGCGGTTCTGGAATTGGCGGGTGTGCACAATGTATTGGCCAAGTGTTATGGCTCAACGAACCCGGTAAACGTTGTTCGTGCAACCTTTGAAGGATTGAAGTCTATGCGTTCGCCAGATGAAGTGGCGGCCAAGCGTGGCAAATCCGTTGAAGACATTCTGAATTAAGCCCGGTAATCGAGATGGCAGATTCAAACATGATTAAAGTAACGCTGGTGAAAAGCACCAATGGGCGAATTAAGTCACACAGAGCGTGTGTGGCCGGACTTGGTCTGAGACGCATCGGACACAGTGTGGAAGTTCAAGACACTGCGGCCAATCGCGGCATGATTAATAAAGCAATCTATTTGCTAAAAGTGGAAGAGAGCGCGTAATGGCTGAAGCAGAAGACAGAATGCGATTAAATTCGATGAGCTCCGCACCCGGCCACAAAAAAGCGGCCAAGCGTGTTGGGCGTGGTATTGGCAGTGGTTCAGGCAAAACCTGTGGCCGCGGTCACAAAGGTCAAAAGTCTCGTTCCGGTGGTAATGTACGGCCAGGATTCGAGGGTGGCCAGATGCCACTGCAAAAACGTTTGCCTAAATACGGCTTTACGTCTCGAATGGCGCGAACTACTGCAGAGGTTCGCTTGTCAGAGTTAAATGCAGTGACTGCGGATGTAGTAACTCTGCAAGCACTCAAAGATGCTGACTTGATCAATGACAACATGCTTAGAGCAAAAGTATTTTTGTCGGGCGAGCTCAACAAGGCAGTTAAACTTCAAGGTATCGCAGTCACCAAAGGTGCGCGCGAGGCCATAGAAAAAGCGGGCGGCTCGATAGAGAGCTGATACCATGGCAAAGAAAGGCGCACAACAAAATGTCCCTAATCAAGCTGGCCTCGGCGAGCTGTGGGCACGTGTGCGCTTTTTGTTTATGGCGATCATTGTTTACCGTATCGGTACGCACATTCCTGTACCGGGTATTAACCCCGACCAGCTAGAAGCACTGTTTAACCAGAACCAGGGTACGATCATTGGCTTGGCCAATATGTTCTCCGGTGGTGCGCTTGAGCGTATGAGTATTCTTGCGCTGGGAATCATGCCTTACATCTCAGCGTCTATCATCATGCAGTTGATGACTGCAGTAACACCTTCACTGGAAGCGCTGAAGAAGGAAGGTGAGGCAGGCCGACGTAAAATTACGCAGTACACGCGTTACGGCACGGTGTTGCTCGCATTGATTCAGGGCACCGGCATGTCAGTAGGTATGGCTGGCCAGGGTTTGGCGTTTGCGCCTGGATTTACGTTCTACTTTGTGTCGATCACCTCACTAGTCACTGGTGCGGTGTTTATGATGTGGCTTGGTGAGCAGATCACCGAACGCGGTATAGGTAACGGCATATCAATGCTGATCTTCGCAGGTATTGTCGCAGGCTTGCCTAGTGCCATCGGTCAATCATTGGAACAAGCGCGTCAAGGCGAGCTAAGCATTCTTGTGTTGCTTGGTATATTGGTTATTGCGATTGGCGTTATTTACCTGATAGTTCGAATTGAGCGCGGGCAGCGGCGTATTACGATTAACTACGCTAAACGTCAGCAAGGCCGGCGTATGATGCAGGCGCAAAGCAGCCATCTGCCGCTTAAGGTCAATATGTCTGGCGTGATCCCGGCTATTTTTGCCTCCAGTATCTTGTTATTCCCTGCTTCGTTGGCTCAATGGTTTGGTCAGTCGGCCAGCGATATGGATTGGCTGCAAGAATTTGCACTGGTGATCGGGCCAGGCCAGCCGCTGAACATTATTTTGTTCACGGCACTGATTATCTTTTTCTGCTTCTTCTACACAGCCTTGATGTTTAACCCGACTGATGTAGCAGATAACCTGAAGCGCTCCGGCGCCTTCTTGCCTGGTATTCGCCCTGGTGCTCAAACGGCGACTTATATAGACAACGTACTAACTCGCCTGACCCTGTTTGGTTCGATTTATATGGCCATGGTGTGCTTGCTACCCCAATTTCTGGTGGTGTTCTGGAACGTACCGTTTTATCTGGGCGGCACCTCATTATTGATTGTTGTGGTTGTGTTAATGGACTTTATGTCTCAGGTTCAGTCACATTTGATGTCAACGCAGTACGAGTCGTTGATGAAAAAGAGCAATATGAAGACGTTTGGCCGGTAACGGCGGAACTTGATAGGTAAGTAAAATGAAAGTTAGAGCATCAGTTAAGAAGATTTGCCGTAATTGCAAAGTAGTACGACGCAAAGGTGTTGTGCGGGTGATTTGCAAGGCAGAGCCACGTCATAAGCAACGACAAGGCTGATTCAGCGTTGACTATCGATTGTTGTTGATAGATCAATAGTTTAGAGATACTATATCGCGCCTTTTTTTGGCTAATAAGCCAATAAACAGCGCATAACCAGAACATTGGAGTAAACGTATGGCACGTATTGGCGGTGTCAACATTCCGGATCATAAACACGCAGTGATTTCACTGACGTACATCTTTGGCATTGGTCGCACAACCGCCAAGCAGCTGTGTGCATCCGCCGGAATTGATCAGCAAACCAAGATATCAGACCTGACAGAAGGCGATATGGACAATTTGCGCCAGTCTATTTCAGCGCTCACGGTTGAAGGTGATCTGCGTCGTGAGGTGTCAATGAACATCAAGCGTCTGCTGGATTTGGGTTGCTACCGAGGCTTGCGGCACCGTAAAAGCTTGCCGCTTCGTGGTCAGCGTACCAAGACGAATGCGCGAACGCGCAAAGGCCCACGTAAGCCAATCCGTAAATAGCGCCCGCATTCGCAGCGTAGAGACGAGTTAACCAAGAAGGTAAATCATGGCCAAGCCATCCGCAAAAGGTACTAAGAAGAAGGTCAAAAAGACAGTGGCCGACGGAATTGCGCATATCCACGCGTCATTCAACAACACCATTGTTACGATCACGGACCGACAGGGCAACGCCTTAAGCTGGGCAACCTCGGGTGGTTCCGGTTTTCGTGGCTCACGTAAAAGCACACCGTTTGCCGCACAGGTTGCTGCAGAGCGTGCCGGCACAGCGGCACAAGAATACGGTTTGCAGAACCTTGATGTACGAGTTAAAGGTCCAGGACCTGGCCGTGAGTCGGCTATTCGTGCACTGAATAATTGCGGTTACACCATAAGCAACATTGAGGATGTAACACCAATTCCACACAACGGCTGCCGTCCGCCGAAAAAGCGTCGCGTTTAGGGAGTAATTAAAGAATGGCCAGATATTTAGGACCTACCTGTAAGCTCTCACGTCGTGAAGGAACCGATCTGTTCCTGAAGAGCGGCGTGCGCCCGATTGATGCCAAGTGCAAAATTGAAACAGCACCTGGTCAACACGGTATTCGCCGCGGTCGATTGTCAGACTACGGTGTTCAGTTACGTGAGAAACAGAAAGTGCGTCGTTTGTACGGCGTGTTGGAAAAGCAATTTCGCAACTACTACAAGAAAGCCGCACGACAGAAAGGTGCAACAGGCGAAAACTTGCTGCAGTTGCTGGAGACGCGGTTAGACAATGTAGTGTATCGAATGGGTTATGGCTCAACGCGTTCAGAAGCGCGTCAACTGGTTGCTCATAAATCCATTATGGTGAATGGCCAAGCCGTAAATATCGCGTCTTATACGGTAGCGGCTGGCGACGTAGTCTCTGTTCGTGAGAAGTCTCAGAAGCAACTGCGAGTTCAGTCTGCTTTGGCATTAGCCGCACAGCGTGGCGAGCCAGACTGGGTTGAAATGGATGCCAGCAAAATGTCTGGTACCTTCAAGCGCGTACCAGAGCGTGATGATCTGCCACCAGAAATCAACGAAAACCTTATTGTCGAGCTGTACTCGAAGTAAGTAGCGTTTACGCAATACAAGCCCCATTGGAATTAGTGCAACAGGTGTTCATATGCAAAGTGCCGTAACGGAATTTTTAACCCCACGCGTCATTGATGTGCAGGACGTTAGCGAAACACAGGCAAAAGTTGTACTTGAGCCTCTGGAGCGCGGTTTTGGTCACACTCTAGGCAGTGCGCTACGACGCATTCTATTGTCGTCTATGCCGGGCTGCGCCATCACTGAAGTCGACATCGACGGTGTGCTGCATGAATACAGCACCATGGAAGGCGTGCAAGAAGACGTTATCGATATTTTGCTTAACATCAAGGGCATAGCCATCCAGATGGAAGGCAAAGATTCCGCCACGCTAACCTTAAATAAAGTCGGTCCTTGTACCGTGACGGCTGGCGACTTGCAGCTTGAAGCGGATGTTGAAGTTAAAAATCCTGAGCATGTGATTGCTCAACTAAACGACAACGGCACACTAAACATGCGTCTTACGGTTGAAAGTGGTCGTGGCTATGTGCCAGCTGATGCGCGTAACCAAGGCGAAGATGAAACTCGCTCAATAGGCCGTCTTGTTTTAGACGCCTCATTCAGTCCGGTTCAGCAAGTATCTTATGTTGTTGAAAGCGCTCGAGTAGAGCAACGCACCGACCTGGACAAGCTGGTTCTTGACCTTCGCACTGACGGAACAATTGATCCTGAAGAAGCAATTCGTCGTGCCGCCACTATTCTGCAGCAGCAACTGGCTGTGTTTGTTGACCTTGAAAGCGATACGTCTGATGAGCCGCAGGAAGTTGAAGACGCCATTGACCCAATTCTGTTGCGTCCTGTTGATGACTTGGAGCTAACTGTTCGTTCGGCTAACTGTCTGAAAGCGGAAAGCATTTACTACATCGGTGATTTAGTTCAGCGCACTGAAGTTGAATTGCTGAAAACACCAAACCTTGGTAAGAAGTCGCTGACTGAAATTAAGGATGTATTGGCCTCTCGTGGTTTGCAGTTGGGTCTGCGCCTTGAAAGTTGGCCACCTGCAAGCTTGAAGAACGACGAACGCGTTCTGGCTTCTTAAGCATTTATAGAAAGGTAGAAACACATGCGTCATCGTCAAAGCGGTCGTCAGTTAAACCGCAACAGTTCTCACCGCAAAGCGATGTTCCGTAATATGACGGCGTCTTTGGTTGAGCATGAGTTGATTAAAACGACTTTGCCAAAAGCCAAAGAGCTGCGTCGCGTTGCTGAGCCTCTGATTACTCTGGCTAAAGAAGATTCGGTTGCGAATCGTCGTTTGGCGTTTGATAGATTGCGTGACAAGAAGGCGGTGGGCAAACTGTTCACTGAGTTGGGTCCGCGGTATGAAACTCGGCCTGGTGGCTATTTGCGTATTCTGAAGTGCGGCTTGCGTGCTGGAGATGCGGCACCTATGGCTTATGTTGAGTTGGTTGATCGGCCGATTCCTGAAGAGCCGGATTTTGATGATGCCGATGATGCGGTGGAAGAAGACTAAGCGTCTTCTGCTAACGTTCTGAGAAGCCCGCCTTGAGTGGGCTTTTTTGTTTTTGACGGTGGTTTCGTTGAGTTAGTGCCGGTAAGGCGTTGAGGAAGCCAGCCCCCTTTTACTTCGTGTCAGCGGCCGCTCCGCGGTACCCTCACTCTCAAAAAAGCCTGCGCTTCGCTTGTCTTTTTTGTTCCCTCGGCCTGCTTCTTTTACCTACGTAAAAGGGGGCTGACTTCCTCAACTCGCATTGTGCTGCTTAGTTAGTTCTTAATTCGTGACGCGGCGAATAGTTTACTTCGCTTCGCTCGCTGGCCGGTCCCCGACTCCGAATGGCTGCGCCATACCCTCTTTCCTAAAAATGCCTTTCTGCGAAAGTCATTTTTACTTTCTCGGCCTTGCTCTTTTACCTTCGCGAAGCAAACTATTCGCCGCGTCACTCTGTTCACGGTGGCGTCTAGTGCTTAGTCTCATACTTTTCTTTGTAAAATTGAATCGCTTGACGGAGCTGCGTTAGACAGCATTTTTCCTAGAAGCGTTGATACGCCACGGTGTTTGATCAATGCTAAGTACTGAGCAAAGCTGCGGCCAGGATTTTCTACGCAGGTAAAAGAAGCGGCTGAGCGGACAAAAAAGACTTTCGCAGAAAGGCTTTTTTGGAAGAGAAGGTACCGCGGAGCGGCCGTTGACACGAAGTAGAAGGCCCTGGCCGCAGCTTTGCGCGTCGCCGCACAGTACTGGTTGGTCAGTACGCCCGCGGCTTACCTAATTGGAACTATGCAGCCAAGGTACTTTTCAAAAATTGCCCAGTAAACGACTTCTTGCTAGCAGCTACATCTTCCGGCGTACCCGTCGCAATAATCTGACCACCGCCAGAACCACCCTCTGGCCCCAAATCAATAACCCAGTCGGCAGTTTTAATCACGTCCAAGTTATGCTCAATCACCACCACGGTATTGCCCTGGTCTCTCAGCCTGTGCAGTACCTGCAGCAATTGCTTGATGTCATGGAAATGCAATCCAGTAGTGGGCTCGTCTAGTATGTACAGGGTTTGCCCTGTGCCGCGTTTTGAGAGTTCTCTGGAAAGTTTTACGCGTTGTGCTTCGCCACCCGATAGAGTGGTGGCGGCTTGACCCAGGCGTATGTAAGACAAGCCTACGTCTATGAGAGTTTGCAGCTTTCTGGAAATAGCGGGAATGTTGGTAAAGAATTCGCCGGCTTCTTCGATGGTCATGTTAAGAACATCGTCGATGCTTTTACCCTTGTATTTGATCTCCAGTGTTTCGCGGTTGTAGCGTTTGCTTTTGCACACATCGCATGGCACGTAGATATCAGGCAGGAAGTGCATTTCTACTTTGGTTACGCCGTCGCCTTGGCAGGCTTCACAACGGCCACCTTTTACGTTGAAGCTGAAGCGACCAGGTTTATAGCCTCGCGATCGGGCTTCTTGTGTACCAGCAAATAGCTCCCGAACGGGCGTGAAGATGCCTGTGTAGGTTGCGGGGTTAGATCGTGGGGTGCGACCGATAGGGCTTTGGTCGATGTCGATGCATTTGTCGATCTTGTCGAGACCACTAATAGAATCGTGCGGCGCGGGCGTTAAGGTGGTGGCGCCGTTTAGTTCGGTGGCGGCTAATGGATACAGAGTTTGATTAATCAGGGTGGATTTGCCAGAGCCCGATACACCGGTCACGCAGGTCAGCAAGCCCAGTGGCACATCCAGATCAACATTTTGCAGGTTGTGGCCTGACGCGCCTTGCAGATGCAGGAAGTAGTCGTCTTTAGGCGGGGTGCGCAGATTGGGTATAACAATCTTCTCTTTGCCGGAAAGATACTTTCCTGTCAGTGATTTTTTTGAATTCAGAATATCTTTTAGTTTACCTTGAGCCACTATTTCGCCGCCGTGTACGCCGGCTCCTGGGCCAATATCGAGTATATGGTCAGCTGCGCGAATGGCATCTTCGTCGTGTTCAACAACAATAACGGTATTGCCGAGATCGCGAAGGTGTATCAGCGTGTCCAGCAAGCGTTGGTTGTCTCTCTGGTGTAAGCCAATCGAAGGTTCGTCCAGGATGTACATAACGCCCACTAAGCCGGCACCAATTTGGCTTGCAAGGCGAATACGCTGTGCCTCACCGCCGGACAAGGTGTCGGCGCTGCGGTCCAGAGTTAGGTAGTTCAATCCAACATTTACCAGGAACTGCAGGCGTGCGCGCAGTTCTTTGAGGATTTTTTCTGAAATTTCGCCACGGCGACCTTCCAGCTTCATGTTGCTGAAGTAGTCGTGTGCGTCACCGACGGGCATTGCGGATACTGTTGGCAGATTTATTTCATCAACAAACACATTGCGCGAGGCGGTGGAAAGTCTTGTGCCTTCGCACTCTGGGCAAGATTGACTGCTGATGTATTTTGCCAGGTCCTCACGCACCATCTGCGAGTCTGTGTCACGATAACGTCGCTCAAGATTCGGGATTACGCCCTCAAATCTATGGCTGCGTTTGAATACATCGCCGCGATCGTTAACGTAACTGAAACTGATGGTTTCATTGCCGCTACCTTGCAGTATCGCCTTTTGGTGTTTCTTGGCGAGCTTTTCAAACGGCTGGTCAATGTCAAAATCGTAGTGCTCAGACAGTGATTTCAGCATATGAAAATAATATACGCTGCGTCTGTCCCAGCCTCTGATCGCTCCCTCAGCCAAACTGGACTCTGGATGCTGAACGATTCGATCATGATCGAAAAACTGTTTTACACCGAGACCGTCACACCCGCTGCACGCACCGGCCGGGTTATTGAAGGAAAACATGCGTGGTTCGAGCTCGCTAATGCTGTAGCCACATACCGGGCAGGCAAAACGTGCTGAAAACGAGATTTCTTCAGTGCTGTTGTCATCATCGATTGGTGCAACGATGGCTATTCCGTCTGACAGTTGCAAAGCGGTCTCGAACGAATCGGCAAGGCGCTGCTGTAAGTCATCTCTGACCTTGAAACGGTCTACCACCACTTCGATACTGTGTTTCTTCTTTTTGTCTAGCTTTGGCACTTCGTCTAGCTCAATAACAATGCCGTCAACACGTGCGCGCACAAAGCCGCCTGAGCGCAGCTCATTAAAGACATGTAAGTGCTCGCCCTTGCGATCGCGCACTAGAGGTGAAAGCAACATCAAACGGCAACCTTCGTCCATCCCAAGCACCGTGTCGACCATTTGGCTAACAGTCTGTGCCTCCAGGGCTTCACCGTGGTCCGGGCAGCGCGGAGTACCAACACGTGCATAAAGAAGCCTGAGATAGTCGTAAATTTCGGTGATGGTGCCGACTGTAGAGCGGGGGTTATGCGATGTGGATTTTTGCTCGATCGAAATAGCCGGCGACAAACCTTCAATGTGCTCAACATCGGGCTTTTCCATCATGGAAAGGAATTGCCGTGCATAGGCAGACAGCGACTCTACGTAACGTCGTTGGCCCTCTGCATATAATGTGTCAAATGCCAGCGATGACTTGCCTGAGCCGGATAGGCCAGTAATCACGACGAGCTTGTCGCGCGGTAATTCCAGGTCAAAGTTCTTGAGGTTATGGGTTCGCGCACCGCGAACGATGATTTTGTCCATTCAATAATGTCTGCGTTGATAAGAAAATGCCGGCGAACCGCGAAGTATACTGTGGCGGCAGTAGGCATTGCAAAATCGGATTGCAGTAGCTGCTATTTATCTGCCACAAGGTGTTACGTTGCCAAATCGCGGAAAGATCTGTGCCAAGCTTAAAAATAGAGGCCAACACGAGTGAATTGGTGCTTTCACAAGTAGCGTAGTTTGGTATAGTCCGACCACGAAGTAATCAGTGGAGAGCGGCAATGGCGCGCGGCGTAAACAAAGTAATTCTGGTCGGTAACTGCGGGCAAGATCCCGAAAGCAAGTACATGCCCAGTGGTAATGCGGTCACCAATGTGTCGATTGCTACATCCGAATCATGGAAAGACAAGCAAACCGGCCAGCCTCAGGAGCGTACTGAGTGGCACCGGGTAGTGTTTTTCAATCGTTTGGGTGAAATTGCTGGCGAGTACCTTCGCAAAGGTTCAAAAGTATATGTTGAAGGAAGTCTGCGCACGCGTAAGTGGCAGGATCAGTCAGGGCAAGACCGCTACACCACGGAAATTGTCGCCAGCGAAATGCAGATGCTCGACAGTCGCCAGGGCGCTGGCGGTGGCTACCAGCAGGGTGGTGCTCCACAGCAGCAGTCAGCACCGCAACAGCAGCACCAGCAACAAGCCGCGCCGCATCAACAGGCCGCACCTCAGGCAGCGCCAGCGGGCGACAACTTCAATGACTTTGATGACGATATTCCGTTTTGAATGTACTCCTTCTGGGAGCTGGTCATCAGGTCGCTCAGGAGCTTTCTGGTCTGCTTGACCAGTCCAGAATCAGCTACCAGCAAATAGCGCTGCCCAGCCTTGAGGAAACGCTTAGCGACGAGCTAATCAGTGAAATCGCAACGATGCAAAGCGACAGCGTTGTGTTCACGCCGCAAATTCCACTCAGCAGATTGTCTTTTCGGCGCCGTCTGCATTTAGTCGATATGGTCAAAACCCTGTGTGGGGCTGTCTCGAAGAACAATATACCGTTTCTGCATTTGAGCAGCTCCAGTGTTTATGATGGGCGTGCCAAGCAGGCCTATTCAGAGTTAGATAAGCCTAGCCCCGCATCGGATATGGCCAAAGTGTGGCATCGCTGGGAGTCGATTGTTCGAAAGCAGTTTCAAAAGCACATCATTTTGCGTCCTGGCTGGCTACTGGGTCGCGAACGAGCCTATTTGTCTTCTGAGGTAAAGCAGGCGCTAGGTGATCATACCGCGCCCGATTTAGTCGCTCAGGCCACGGGCACGCCAGTGGCACCGGAAGAGGTAGCCCGGGCAATGTTTGCAATTCTTAGACAGCTAGAGACCGGGGCGCGCAACCATGGTGTGTTTCATATCGCCAGCAAGGATGTTTTAAGCTCAGCGAGAATGCTTGAGCGGATAGCGCCGGACTCCTATTTAAATATTGATGCGCACAGTAAAGTATTAAACTACGAACTGGATTGCCAGAAAATACTGCGCAATTTCGGTATACAACAACGTTCCTGGTAGCACAATGCAAGACAACGAACAGACAAGCATGGATATCGCGGTGATTACCGTATCCGATACCCGTACCCGCAGTAACGATACGTCAGGTGATTATCTTGATGATGCCTGTGTAGCGGCGGGTCATCGCGTACCGTATCGCGAAATTGTTAAAGACGATATTTATCAATTGCGTGCTTGCGTTTCAAAATTGATTGCCGATCCAGATATCAAAGTAGTTCTGATGACTGGTGGTACCGGATTTTCTGGCAGAGATTCCACGCCCGAAGCCATGACGCCGCTGTTTGATAAAACCATCGAGGGTTTTGGTGAAGTGTTTCGCCATTTGTCTTATATGGAAATTGGATCGTCTACGGTTCAATCGCGTGCCTTGGGCGGCATCGCTAACGATACAGCTATTTTCTGCATTCCCGGTTCGACCGGAGCATGTAAAACAGCATGGGAAGGAATCTTGAGTGAACAACTTGATGCGCAGCATAAGCCTTGTAATTTTGTGGGTGTTCTGAAAACGCGTGAGCAGCGCGTTTACTAACGAGTCTTAATAATGCCTCCCCAATTAACGCCGGTTTCCAAGGCACGTGATTTTCTGCTGTCCGATGTACAGGCAACGTCAATCGTAGAACAGCGCAGTTTGCTTTCCAGTACCAACTGCGTATTGGCTGAAGACATAGTGGCATCAATAAACGTACCGCCCAGTGATAATTCGGCTATGGATGGTTATGCTCTGCGAGCAGCTGATGTGACCGCTTCGGTTGAATTGCCGATCACCCAAGTGATTTATGCGGGTCATGCAGGGTGCGCGCTTGCGCCAGGAGCGGCTGCACGAATTTTCACAGGTGCGAGTATCCCCGAGAATGCCGATACCGTGGTGATGCAGGAAAACTGCGAAGAGAAAGACGGCCAGCTGCAGGTGAATCAATCTGTTTCCTGCGGTGATAATGTGCGCGCTCGAGGGCAGGACATTAAGGCCGGTAGCCTGGTTTTCTCGCAGGGTACTCGATTGAGTGCCCGACATATTGGTTTAGCAGCCTCTCTGGGTAAAGCGGTTCTACCAGTTTTTAAGCCGCTTACCGCAGCAGTGCTGTCAACAGGTGATGAGCTATTGGAACCGGGCGAAGCGGCTGGTAGTGATCAAATCTACAATTCAAACCGCTATCTTTTGAGTGCTTTGTTGGAGCGCCTTGGTATACATGTAATAGATGCCGGGATTGTGCCCGACAACCTGGAAGCAACAAAAGACTGCCTTTCAGAAATAAGCAAAAATGCAGACATAGTCATATCAAGTGGCGGCGTCTCGGTGGGTGATGCTGATTTCGTCAAAACCGTCATTGAATCGCTCGGTCAACTCGATTTTTGGAAGCTGGCGATGAAGCCTGGTAAGCCACTGGCTTACGGTCGAATAGGAAGTACACCTTTTTTCGGTTTGCCGGGTAATCCGGTTTCTGTATTTGCAACATTTGCCGTGATTGTAAAACCGTATTTGCTGCGAATGCAGGGCATCAAAGGCGACGTTTGCCCTAAAGCAATCCCGGTTCGCGCGGACTTCAATTGGTCAAAAGCTGGGACCCGGGAAGAATACTTGAGGGCGAAGTTGGTTCGCGACAATGATGAGACTGTTTTAACAGTGTTTCCGAACCAGAGCTCAGGTGTTCTCAGTAGTGTGGTATGGGCAGATGGTTTTGCAGTTATCCCTGCAGGTACAACCGTTGCCGCAGGTGATATTGTCGACTTCATGCCATTTGATGGCATTCTGTAAATCAGGCCTGGTAGCGCTGCATTACCAGGCTTGCATTGGTTCCGCCGAAACCAAAACTGTTAGACATTACGCGTTGCAGTCCAGCGTTTTCCAGCGTTTCCGTCGCAATCGGTAGGCCTTCTGCATTAGCGTCAAGCTGATTGATATTCGCCGAGGCGGCAATAAAGTCGCCTTTTAGCATCAGCAGGCTGTAAATTGCTTCCTGTACTCCGGCCGCGCCTAGAGAGTGTCCGGAAAGAGACTTCGTGGAGCTGATCGCGGGAATGTCACCAGTGAAGGTTTCTTTGATCGCACCCAATTCAGCAAGATCTCCGACTGGTGTGCTGGTACCGTGAGCATTAATGTATTGCACAGGACCATCAAGCGTGGAGAGCGCCTGACGCATACATCGCTGTGCACCTTCGCCGCTTGGTGCCACCATGTCGTAACCGTCAGAGGTGGCCCCATAGCCAGTTACTTCCGCTACTATGTTAGCGCCGCGTGCCAGGGCGTGTTCAAGCTCTTCGAGAACAACCATGCCGCCGCCGCCAGCAATCACGAATCCATCACGGTCAGCGTCATAGGCGCGGCTAGCATGCTCGGGCTGGTCATTGTATTTGGTGGACAAGGCGCCCATCGCATCAAAAAGACAGCTTAGGGTCCAGTGCTCTTCTTCGCCGCCGCCGGCAAATACAATGTCTTGCTTACCCATTTGGATTTGCTCATAGGCATTGCCAATACAGTGTGCGCTGGTAGAGCACGCTGATGAGATTGAATAATTAACGCCTTTGATTTTGAAAGGTGTCGCAAGGCAGGCAGACACGGTGCTGCCCATGGTTTGTGTTACGCGATAAGGCCCGATGCGCTTCACACCTTTATTGCGCATTGTGTCGGCCGCTTCTACCTGGTTAGCAGATGACGCACCACCCGAGCCTGCTATAATTCCGGTACGCTCGTTGGAGACCATCTCTTCTGACAGTTGCGCATCAGCAATAGCGTCTTGCATGCTGATGTAGGCATAGGCTGCGGCTGCCCCCATAAAGCGCAGTTTCTTTCGATCTATTCGCTCAGCCAGATCAATATCAGGCCGACCAGATACATGGCTTCTGAAGCCCATCTCTGCGTAGTCTTCACGAAAGCTGATCCCAGATTTGGAGTTGCGGAGTGCGTCAGTCACGGTTGCCTGATCATTTCCCAGACAGCTCACTATCCCCATTC
Source organism: Pseudomonadales bacterium (assembly GCA_045105115.1). Classification (GTDB taxonomy): domain Bacteria; phylum Pseudomonadota; class Gammaproteobacteria; order Pseudomonadales; family JAUIET01; genus JAUIET01. The sequence continues at coordinate 23,198 of JBGCDE010000054.1, forward strand.
CAGTAATCACTACACGCTTCATTAAAACTTACTCCAAATACAACTGTATATTTTTCTTAAATCTCTAAAATCAGCCGGCTTCATTGTTTGGGTTGGTAAATAAGCCAACTCGCAGATCTTTAGCTGTGTAAATTTCTTCACCGTCAACACTCATCACACCGTCAGCAATACCCATGATTAGCTTGCGCTCAATCACACGTTTCAAATCCAGGCGATAGCTTACGGTTGTGGCACTGGGCAATACTTGACCGGTAAATTTAATTTCGCCAGCACCGAGTGCGCGACCTTTGCCGGGATTGCCTCTCCAACCGAGGTAAAATCCAACCAGTTGCCACATGGCATCCAGACCCAGGCAGCCAGGCATTACCGGGTCGCCGGGGAAATGGCATTGAAAAAACCAAAGGTCTTCGCTTATATCCAGCTCGGCCTCAACAATACCCTTGCCATGTGCGCCACCTTCGGAGTTGATCAGGGTGATGCGATCCATCATCAACATGTTGTCGATCGGTAGTTGTGCATTACCTTCGCCAAACATGCGGCCCATGCCACAATCTACGAGTTCTTGTTTACTGAATTGGGATTGCTGCAAAGCCATAAGACGCATTTCTGGATAAAGTTTCGGCTCAAATTGTACAGTAAATTAGCAACTACTTCGCCTGCCGCACTAGCCTTTAATAATTACCTAAATTGTCTTACAGAATTGCCTGACCGAGTCTATTATTTAAGGAGAAACCCCATATATAAGGCTAAATTGTGATCATTCCTGTTCTTCTTAGCGGTGGCGTTGGCAGCCGTCTTTGGCCAATTTCAAGACAACTTTACCCCAAGCAGTTCCTGCCCTTGGTTGACGACGGCGTTTCCCTGTTGCAGGCAACCCATGCGCGAACCATACCTGTGGGTGGACACAGTCCTATTGTTGTGTGTAACGAAGAACACCGCTTTTTGGTTGCCGAGCAGCTGAAGACAGCGGGTGTTCGTAGTATGGATATTATTCTTGAGCCCTGTGGCAGAAATACGGCGCCTGCTGCTGCTTTAGCAGCCATGTGCGCAGTAGAGCGTGATGAAAACGCCTTGATGCTGCTATTGCCTGCAGATCATGCCATCGCAATGCCCGAAGCGTTTGTAGAAGCGGTAGAAGCCGGCGAGAGTCGAGCTACCAAAGGCGACCTGGTAACGTTTGGTATAAGCCCTGAAGCGCCGGAAACGGGTTATGGCTATATTCATGCCAGTGCTGCAGATGCCAGCGGTTGTTGTGCGATCAAGCAGTTTGTGGAGAAACCCGATCTTCAGACAGCTGAGCAATATCTTGCTAAAGGTGACTACTACTGGAACAGTGGTATGTTTCTTTTTTCTGCTGCCAAGTATCTCGAAGAGTTGGAAAAACACGCTCCTGAATTGCTTAAGCAAAGCAAAGCAGCTTATGACGCGAGTATTCGTGATTTGGACTTTATACGCGTTAATGAAGAAGAGTTCGCAGCGTGCCCCAGCGATTCCATCGATTACGCAGTAATGGAACACACCGACAACGGTGTAATGATTCCGCTGGATTGCGGTTGGAGTGATGTCGGTTCCTGGACCAGTTTATGGGATATTGGTGAACGCGACGCAGACAATAACGTGAGTCGTGGCGATGTTATTCTGGAAGACGTTAGCAACAGTTATATTCATTCTGAGTCGAGGCTAACGGCCGCATTGGGCGTAAGTGACGTTGTTATTGTTGAAACACCTGATGCCATTTTGGTGGCAGAGAAATCCAAAGTTCAAAATATCAAACTATTGGTTAATCAGCTTAAAGATACCCAGCGTGAAGAGGCCGAAGCCCATACCCGAGTTTATCGCCCTTGGGGTTCTTACGAATCCCTAGTTAATGCTGATCGTTTTCAGGTGAAGAGAATCATTGTTAATCCCGGACAGACTTTGTCGCTGCAAATGCATCATCACCGAGCTGAGCACTGGATTGTTGTGAAAGGTAGCGCCACGGTAACTTGCGGGGAAGAGGAATTTATTCTCGGCGAAGATCAGTCAACCTACATTCCTTTGGGCAATAAGCACCGTTTGGCCAATCCAGGCGTTATTCCCCTGGAATTGATTGAAGTGCAAACGGGTAGCTATCTCGGAGAAGACGATATCGTGCGCTTCGAAGATGTCTACGGTCGCTAATGACACATCGTCTGGAATTAATGGAAATACCTCAATGTTAAGAAAATGCCTGTTCCCGGTAGCTGGTTATGGAACCCGCTTTCTACCTGCTACGAAGTCTATGCCCAAAGAAATGCTACCCGTGGTTAACAAACCCTTGGTGCAGTACGGCGTAGAGGAAGCCATTGACGCAGGGCTGACTGAAATTGGTTTTGTTACCGGGCGTGGTAAACGTGCAATTGCGGATCACTTTGATACAAGCTACGAGCTCGAGCATCAAATTAGCGGTACAGCTAAAGAAAAGTATCTGACCAGCATACGAAAGGTGCTAGACGTGGGCACATTTTCTTCAACCCGGCAGCGCGAGATGCGCGGTCTGGGGCATGCGATTCTTACGGGTGAAACGCTAGTGGGCAATGAAGCCTTCGGGGTAATTCTCTCGGACGACTTATGTTTTAACCCGGACCATGGTGTGATGGCACAAATGGTTGATTTGTATCGGCAGTTTCGCTGCAGTATTGTCGCTATTGAAGAAGTGCCAGCAAATGAAACCGACAAATACGGAGTGATTGCAGGCGATATCATTAAGGACGACTTGTATACAGTCACCGATATGGTGGAAAAGCCCTCTCCTGATCAGGCGCCGAGTAATCTTGCGATTATTGGTCGGTATATTCTTACACCGGATATTTTTGACATTCTTCGCGATATGCCGCCAGGAAAGAACAATGAAGTACAAATTACCGATGCTTTGCTGGTGCAAGCCAAAAGAGGTTGTGTAATGGCGTATAAGTTCAAGGGCAAACGCTTTGATTGTGGAAGTGTCCCTGGTTTTGTCGATGCCACAAACTATTACTACGAAAACGTCTACGAGGAATAAACCGGTAATGCAGGAACTTACATGCTTTAAGGCCTACGATGTACGCGGCCAAGTCCCATCCGAATTGAACGAAGATGTTGCATACCGTATCGGACGTGCTTATGCCGATGTTGTAAAACCAGGAAAAGTCGTTGTTGGCTATGATATTCGCCTAACAAGTCCGGCGATAAAAGCGGCACTTGCAAACGGGCTGCTTGACGCCGGTGTAAACGTGGATGATATCGGTCTGTGTGGTACAGAGCAGATATATCACGCAACATTTGCCGGAGGTTATGATGGCGGTATTGTGGTCACGGCCAGCCACAATCCTAAAGATTACAATGGCATGAAGTTCGTGCGTGAAGGCTCGAGGCCAATTAGTGGCGACACTGGCTTGTTCGATATAAAGGCATTGGCGGAAACACAAGATTTCTCGCCCGTTAATGACAATCGCGGTACGCTGACAGATGTAGATATGCGCGCGAAGTATACCGAGCATCTTTTGTCGTACATAAACGTAGCACGGTTGAAGCCGTTGCGTGTAGTGGTTAACGCCGGCAATGGCGGCGCTGGGCTGGCGCTTGATCTGCTTGAAAAACATTTGCCCATAGAATTTATCAAAGTGCATCATGAGCCCGATGGCGAATTCCCCAACGGTGTACCTAATCCTTTGCTGGAAGAAAATCGGCAACCCACTATTGATGCAATCAAATCGCACAATGCAGACCTGGGTTTAGCCTGGGATGGCGACTTTGATAGATGTTTTTTCTTTGATGAAAATGCCAGATTCATAGAAGGTTATTACATAGTGGGTATGCTCGCTGACGCATTCCTAAGCGATGGCAGTAAGTCAAAGATTGTGCATGACCCTCGGCTGACATGGAACACCATCGAACTTACAGAGCAAAATGGTGGCCAGGCAGTACAAAGTAAAACTGGGCACGCGTTCATTAAAGAACGTATGCGTGAAGAGGATGCTGCTTATGGTGGCGAAATGAGCGCACACCATTATTTTAGGGACTTCGCTTACTGCGACAGCGGAATGATTCCCTGGTTGCTGGTTGTTGAGCAACTGTGCGTGAGCGGAAAGCGCTTAAGCGAAATGGTGAATGAACGTATGAAGGCCTATCCAGTTAGCGGCGAAATCAATCGAACGATTGCAGATCCCGCCGCATTGCTGGCGATTGTTGAAGAGAAATACGCTTCTAATGCGTTAACAGTTGAGCACGTAGATGGTCTCAGCGTCGAGTACGCGCAATGGCGTTTTAACCTTAGAATGTCAAATACCGAACCGGTTGTTCGCTTAAACGTTGAAACCCGTGGCGATCAGCAATTGATGGAAGAAAAGCGCGACGAGTTGCTCGCACTGATGCAGTAAGCCCGGCATTAGTTCAGGCCATGCCAGGCTGGTGTGGTCTAACTGATTTTGTAAAAGTCTTTATACCAATCAACGAAGTTAGCCACGCCTGTTTCGATAGACGTGGTAGGCCGATAGTCAACATCTTGGACTAAGGCGTCCACGTCGGCATAGGTATCTGGAACATCACCAGGCTGCAATGGCAGAAGATTCTTCTCAGCTTTTTTACCCAGACAGTCTTCAAGAACTTCAATATATCTCAGCAGTTCCACAGGATTGTTAGAGCCGATATTGTACAAACGGTAAGGACCTTTCGATGTGGCGGGGTCCGGAGTATCGCCACTCCATTGCGGGTTTATGGCCGCTACGTTATCCAGCGTTCGAGTAACACCTTCTACTATGTCATCTATATAGGTGAAATCTCTACGATGGTTCCCATAGTTAAACACATCAATCGGCTCACCTTCCAAAATCTTCTTGGTGAAGATGAACAGCGCCATGTCAGGTCTGCCCCACGGACCATAGACCGTGAAGAATCTCAGGCCGGTAGTGGGTAGTTGAAACAAATGACTGTAAGTATGCGCCATTAACTCGTTGGCCTTCTTGCTCGCCGCGTACAAGCTCACGGGATGATCAACATTGTTATGCACGGAGAACGGCATCGCGGTGTTTGCGCCATACACTGAACTGCTTGATGCATAAACCAGGTTCTCAACCTTATTGTGGCGACAGCCTTCTAGTATATTGATGAAGCCTTGTATGTTTGCGTCAATGTAGGCGTGCGGGTTAATCAGTGAATAACGAACGCCCGCTTGCGCAGCAAGATTCACGACTCGTTGTGGTTGATGCTGTTCGAAGATGGCAGCCATACCTTCTTTGTCTTCGATACTAAGACGTACGTCAGTAAAATTGTCAAAGGCTTGGCAGCGCGCAAGACGGGCTTCTTTGAGATTAACATCATAGTAGTCGTTGAGATTATCAACGCCAATAACCTCGTCGCCTCGCTCAAGGAGTTTGATCGCGAGCGTTGAACCAATAAAACCAGCGGTTCCAGTAACGAGAATCTTCATCTAATGTCCTTGGTTAAGAAATACTATCGGGAATTCTGAGAACTGCTTACAAACGGCCGTCAACGCCATCTTTGGGCAACAAATATTTGACGTCATACAAGACATGTTCACCAAATCCAAATTTTCGAATGCCCTCAACACCAAGCTCTTCAAACTCTTTATGTCGCACGCAAAGAATAATAGCGTTGTAGTGATTTTCTCTAGGATTATCAACCATGCTGATGCCATAGCTTCGCTCAGCTTCCTCTCGGTCAACCCAAGGGTCGTAAACGTCTACATGAGAGTTGTAGCTACCCAGAGCCGAAATGATATCTACAACTCTGGTGTTCCTTACGTCTGGGCAATTTTCTTTAAACGCGAGGCCTAGAATCAACACTCTTGAGTCAACCACATGAATTCGCTTCTTTGTCATCAGTTTAATAACACTGTCGGCAACGTGTTCGCCCATACCATCGTTAATGCGGCGTCCTGAAAGAATTACTTCAGGGTGATAACCAATTTCCTGAGCCTTGTGGGTTAAGTAATAGGGGTCAACGCCAATACAATGTCCACCGACAAGTCCGGGTCTGAAGGGCAGGAAATTCCATTTACTACCAGCTGCCTCGAGCACTTCGAGGGTGTCAATTCCCAAGCGACCAAAGATCAAAGACAGTTCATTGATCAATGCGATGTTCACGTCGCGTTGGGTGTTCTCAATCACTTTCGCAGCTTCGGCAACTCGAATGCTGCTCGCTCTATGGGTACCTACTGTGATCACCTTGCGATACAGCTGATCAATTCGCTCTGCGATTTCAGGAGTCGAGCCAGAGGTTACCTTTACAATATTGTTTACACGGTGCTCTTTGTCGCCCGGGTTGATTCTCTCTGGAGAGTAACCGGCATAAAAATCGATGTTGTACTCCAGCCCAGAGACGCGCTCTATGATTGGCAGGCATGCTTCCTCTGTACACCCCGGGTATACAGTGGACTCGTATATGACAATATCACCTTTGTTGATCACTCCGCCGATCATCTCGCTGGCTGATTCCAATGGTCGAAGGTTGGGGCGATGGTGCTTATCAATGGGCGTTGGAACGGTCACGATATAAATATTGCAGTCGCGCAGCTCCTCAGCATCTTCTGAAAACTGCAGCAACCTTGTATCTGCCAACTCTTCAGGCTCAATTTCCAGCGTACTGTCTACGCCGTCTTGCAATTCAGAAATTCTGGCGCTGTTTATGTCGTAACCAACAGTCGGCATCAGCCGACCAAATTCCACCGCTAATGGCAGGCCAACGTATCCCAGTCCTATGATTGCTAATTTGTCGGGAGTGCTCAAAGTAGTATCCTTAGATTACCGTGCGTATATGAGGTGCATATCACCTTAGTATAGACAAGCTGGGCGAAAATGACGGTACATAGAAGTGCAAAGAATACCTCTGACGAGTTGAGTACTTTTTAAGTCATTTAACAATTCTACTGCCAGACGAGTGTTATTCTCTGGTTTCACACCTATAATCTATGAAGTCTGAAACAGGCTACATCAGCACTTATCAGGACATGGAGCTACTTGGCCTGAATGGCATACATAAGATTATTCAATCATTCCTTTCGCTTGCCGCCGGTTCTGGTTTTGCTGAGCGAATGGCTGCTGCTCGTTATTTCAGCATACGTCGGAATTTGGTTACGCTTTGGCGGCATTGAAAATCTAGATGGTGAGTTGACAGGAAATATCGCCTTTAAAGTCTTCACATTCGCATTTGTGCTGTCGCTTTGCACGCATGCTATGCGAGTTTACGAATCTGGATTGAGCGAGGGGCACACCGGAATACTGCTGCGTACCTTGGTGAGTTATTCCTTGCTTGGTTGCTCTGCTCTCACGATCATCTACTACATGATGCCTTCGCTTTATTTGGGTCGCGGCGTATTGGCCATATCGGTTGCGGTTGCCATGGTGCTTGTATCAATTTTCAGGTTCTTTTATTTTCTTGGTATGGGTGATGCAAGATTCAAGCGGAATGTATTGGTTCTGGGTGCTGGTGAACGCGCGCAGCGAATAGAACGCAGAGTGTTTCAGCCAGATTTTCAGGGCAATATATCTATCGTTGGCTTTGTTCCGGTGAACACCAGTGAGCCGAGGATCAAGAGTGAACATTTGCTGGTTGATAAGCGATCACTATCGAAGCTCACTCTGGATTATGAGATTGACGAAATAGTTGTGGCTTTGGACGGCAGGCGACAAGGCGACGCAGGCTATTTCCCAGAGGCCGAGCTTCTGGAATGCAAGATGAGCGGCATCAGTGTTCTCGAGGCCATGGCATTTTATGAAAGAGAATTACAGTACGTGGAATTGAGCGAGTTGCGCGCAAGCTGGATGATTTACTCTGATGGTTTTAACTTCAATATCTTGCGAGACCTCCTGAAGCGTTTATTCGACATTGTTGTGTCGCTGGTTTTATTGGTTGTAATTTGGCCGGTCATTGTCATCGCCGCCATAGCAATCAAAGTGGAAGAAGGTCCGAAAGCGCCAATCTTATTCCGGCAAACTCGTGTGGGCGAGCGAGGCCGACAATTCGAACTGCTGAAAATGCGAAGCATGGTGACAAATGCTGAGAAAGATGGCGAGGCAAAATGGGCCGAACGTAACGACGTCAGAGTGACCAAAGTCGGCGCTATTATTCGAGATATCCGTGTTGATGAGTTACCGCAAATTTACAATGTTCTTCGTGGTGAAATGAGCTTTATAGGTCCACGCCCTGAGCGTCCTGAATTTGTGGAATCATTCGTCGAGCAAATTCCATTCTATGAGTGCCGGCATTACTGCAAGCCAGGCCTGATGGGCTGGGCGCAGTTATGCTATCCATACGGTGCATCCATTGAAGATGCCGCGCAGAAGCTGCGTTATGATCTTTTCTATGTAAAAAATCATAGTTTGATGTTAGACCTGCGAATATTGGTGCAGACAATTGAAGTGGTTTTGATAGGGAAGGGTGTGCGTTAATTGTACAAATCAGGGCGCATCTAACTAATCGAATTGAAACAAGAGTTTTTTCGTAGCTCGTACATTGTTTTCCACGTCCAATAATACAAGCAATCTCAATTCGCTTGTCTATACTGAAAAAAGTGAACAACTTTGAGATCGTTGTATGAACACGCGCGTACTATTTATTATTTTTTCTTTTGCTCTTATCTCTTGTGGTGGGCAGTCAAAAGTCGTCGATGTACCTATTGAGGGTTTTAATTATTCTGAAGAGGAATATTTGATTGGCGTAGGCGACCAGCTTGACCTGCGAGTCTGGAGAAACCCTGATTTGTCGGCTGAAGTGCCAGTGCGTCCAGATGGTCGAATTTCTGCACCCTTGGTTGGCGATGTTGAGGCTGCAGGGTTAACACCTGAAACCTTGGCGTCACTGGTTGGTGAGAAGCTGGGACAATACATCAGAAACCCTCAGGTGACTGTGGTTGTGACGAATCCAAGCAGCTCTGATTACCAACAGCGAGTTCGCATCACCGGTGCAATAGAAGACCCGGTGTCCTTGGCGTTTCGAGATGGTATGACTGTGTTAGATCTTGTTTTAGAAGCAGGTGGTCCTACTAAATTTGCTTTACCAAACAAAACCAAGTTGTACAGAAAAGTGAATGGCGAAACAAAAGTGTACCCAGTGTATCTGGACGACATTTTGAAGAAAGGCCGAGTATCAACCAATTATCCACTCAGTCCTTCAGATATTCTCACTGTGCCTGAGCGCGCACTGTAATTCGTATCGTGACTGATTCGCGCTTGGCTAAACGATTGACTCCTTATGCATTCTAATATTATCGAAGATCGTGTTAAAGCGGTTGTAAGAGAACTCCATCTAAGAAAGACGGTTATCTGCATCTGTTTTACCATTATTAGTCTGCTGACTTTGGCAGTCGGTATTTTCATTCCAAAGCAGTACGAAACATCAACGGTGCTTTACGCGGATTTCAAGAACGTTATCAAGCCACTGCTTGATAACCAAACGTCTGTAACAACGATCAATCAGGCACAGGTTGCGAAGAAAGCGATTAATACCCGCCGAGTGATGATAGAGGTTGCAAAATCAGCCGGTATTATCACCGACGACCAATCACAGTTTGCCCAAGCGCGCATTCTGGCTGTATTGCGTGAAGAGATCCAGATCGAAAGTAAAGGATCTAGCTATCTGGAAATTTCTTTTAAGCATTTCAATCCCGATACATCATTCAAGGTCGTTGACGAATTGGTTACAGTTTTTATGCGCGAAAGCGTTATGGCCAAAAGACGTGAAAGTACCGAGGCCTTTAATTTCATCGAAGGGCAAGTTAAAGAATACAAAAAACAGTTGAAGGCTGCTGAAGATCGCCTTAAAGAGTTTCAAGTTGGCAATAAAGACGGTACGCAAGGCATGGTGGAGAACAGAGTCTCCAAGCTGCGTGGCGATGTTGAGAAGTTAAAGCTGGATATTGATGACGCTCATACGCGAAAGCGATCCATTGCGCGCCAACTTGCTGTTGAAGGTAAATTCGTTGCTCGCAGACACGTATCTGAAGAAGTAAGAGAGCGCCTGGCAGACGCCAAGCGTCGCTTGGATTCACTGTTGATTACCTTCACAGAAACACATCCTGATGTTGTGAGCTTGAGAAAGCAAGTAGAGGAAATGGAAAGCTCTTTGCAGGAAAATGAAGTTCAAGGTTTGTCTACTTTGAGTGCGCCACGCGGCAAGCAAGGAGTGGTAAACCCCTTATACGAAGAGCTGCGCAAACAATTAGCAGAAGCTGAGGTTGACCTTAAGGCAGCAACTCGTCGGAAGAATGCTACAGAGAATCTGCTAGAAGAAGAATACAATCGTCTTGAACGAATTATTGGTCGCGGTACCGATCTGCAAGAATATACACGCGATTATGACGTTACCAAAAAGATTTACGAAGACCTTTTGAATCGTAAAGAAAAAGCGCGCATGTCAATGACGTTGGACGCTGCTGGTCAGGGTGTTTCGTACAAGATTCAGGCTCCACCTGAATACCCTCTGTTGCCATCAGGTCTGAGAATGATCCATTTTTTGTTTATTGGTCCAATTCTGGGATTGATCATACCTCTAGGGCTGCTGTACTTGTTTATTGAACTTGATCCGCGGGTGCGGATGGCAAGCTCAATCGAAGACAAGCTGAAGCTGCCTTTGTTGGCTGTTATACCGCACGCGACTATGCCAATAAAGCAACGGCTTATTCGCCCTGATGTGATTCCGCTGATTGGCATGATGTTGTTTGTCATTGCTGTGTACGTGGTTGTAGCCGTTTATTATTTAGTTGACTAGTTAATCAGATACATCGTGATGGAATCAAAGAAAACCTCAAACGAATCGAACCTGGTAGCACTTGATCGCGCCAATGTTCCTCCGTCTTCTCATCAGTCGATTGACAAGATGGCCGAGATCAAAAGTCTCGATCAGGACGAGCTGCGTCGTCACAAAATCATTTATGCGGGCACCACAGACCGACCTTTACTGGATGCATTTCGAAGTCTGCGAACTCGATTGGTTCAGCAAAGTGGCAATAAGAATTTTGTTGTTTTGATTTCTTCTGCGGCACGTGGTGGCGGTGGAAGCCTGGTAAGTCTGAACCTGGCGGCCGCTTTTGCTCTGGACTCAACGAAAACATCAGTGATAGTTGATTGTAATATTCTAGAGCCCAGGCTTGACTCCATGCTGAGTATTCCGCCTGACTACGGTCTTACCGACTACTTGCTGAATCCCGGCATCGCGATGGATGACATTATTTATTCGTCGGGTATTCCGCGCCTACGAATGATTCCAGCGGGTACACGATCTGAGTTGGGGGCGGAACTGTTTTCTTCGAGTCGAATGGCTAACCTGATTTCTGGCTTACGGGAACGGTATGAAGATCGCTATATCATTCTGGATGCACCCTCGATCGAAGCAAATGCCGAGGTGAGAATATTGTCTGAGCATTGTGACCAGGCTTTGATGGTTGTTCCTTATGGGAAGGTAACCCAGTCCCAAATTCTTGGCGGCGTAGAGGTTCTTGGTGCAGACAAATTTGCCGGCGCGATATTCAACGACTAGTCGGCTTTGGCTTAGACGCGCGTGAATGACGCTTACGCAGGCAGCTGAAGTATATGAGGTATTGACCATGATCAAAACTGTTTCCAAAAAATGGATTGTCTCTCTGACATCTTTTTCAATCGCATTTTTTTTCTCAACCAGCAACCATGCTCTGGATTTAAGTCTCCAATTGGGCGGTGGTTTTCAAAACAGCGATAATATTGAACTCAATGACGAAGGAGAGCTTAGCGACGATCTTCGAGAAGCTTTTATTGGATTTCAACTTGAGGAAGACAGCCCGCTTTATTTTGTTGACTTAAACTACGTGGCTCGAATTCGAGATTACAAAGACGATGTAGTCGAGGATGACAATCTGTTTGCTGGCCGTGCAGAGTTCACTCTGCATGCAATCGCGAATCGACTAAATTGGGAATTTCTGCACCTTAGAGCGGACCTGCTCACCAACGCAGAAGACAATGATATTCCAGATAATAGGGAAACTCGTAATGTGTACGCCACGGGTCCTGATTTTATTCTGGAACCAAGTACCGTCGATGATCTTATTCTAAGATTGCGTTATACAGAAATTGATTTCGAACAGACGGAAAATGCCAATAATGAAAGAATCAGCGGCGCCTTGGTCTGGGAGCGCGAGCTCGGTCCAGTGAGCAGATTGTCTGCTCTTGTTGGTGTTGAGGACGTTGAGTACGAACTGAGTGGCGCAGAGCAAACTTTTCTGCGGGCAAGTGCTCAGTACGAAGCTGACGTGAGGCTTGGTAATTACAGTATCCGCTTAGGGTATAACGAAGCCGAATCACTCGATGGCCGCGATGTATCTGGCTTGTTGGCAAGAGTACTGTTTGCCTATCAAATCAATGGTAACGACTTCGAGGTGCTTTATGGCAGAGAGCTTACTGATACATCGATTGGCTTAATTGAGAATAGAACGGAAGACAGTATTATAACGGATACGTTCTCTCTGGATGACGGCACTGACAGTAACTTTGAAACGATTGATATTCTGGAGCTACAGAACCTCGATATTACCTACCGAACGGCCAATGTGTGCCAGCGGTGTGTTTTGACGGTTAGTGGATTTATCGACAAATTTGATTTTTCGGACCAGCCCCGCGATCAAAAATTTTCCGGTATCAATACCTCACTTAGATACAATCTTACACCGCGACTAGATGCTGTTTTACAAGGAGGCTACTCAATAAACGAATTCTTACAAGAATTGCCTGAAAGAGAAGACGATACAATTTTTTATGGATTAGGGATGGACTTTCAGCCTCGAGCCAATATGCTCTTGCAGGCCAATGTTAGGATGCAGGAAAGAGAGAGTAATATCGAAGAGTTCAACTACGAAGAAATGTCTTTTCGATTAGGCTTTACTTGGTACTTCGGAACTAACCAACCTCTCTAGTCCATTCCGACAAAGTACATTAAGCGTATATCAGATGGCTTGCTTTTATCTGGATCGATACCAAGCCTGAAACGTTAATACATTCCATAAGTGGTATTGCCAATCTCGCGTACCATCAAGATGTTCTTGCCATAAGGTGCTGACCTTCTTGTGATCTAATAAGCCTTCTTCGCGTATGCGGTCGCTTTGCAGTAAATCTTCAGCCCAATCTCTCAGGTCATGGCGTAGCCAATGTCCTAACGGAACACCAAACCCCATTTTGGGACGCTCAACGAGTTCTCTCGGTACATATTCGTACAGAATATCTTTCAATATGAGCTTGCCAACACCATCCGAATGTTTCCAGACGGGCGGAATTCGCCAGCTTTGTTCTACCAAACGATGGTCTAGAAAGGGGGCGCGTGTTTCCAGGCTGAGAGCCATGGCCGATCGATCAACTTTCACCAAAATATCGTCTGGTAAATAGGCATTCATATCGGCGAGCGCCATTTTATGCTGGTAGTCTGTATTCCAACCCCAGAAGGCTTGCTCGTCATAGGACGATGGCCAGTTATCCTTGTTCAGGGTAAGCGCATTATCTTGTTCGATAAATGAAATGATATGTCTATACAAAGCCTGTTCATTTGCAGAGTCCAACAATGCGGTGAGCTTGAGAAGCTTGTCATACATGCTTGACGTTCTGAGATCACCGGGCAGCATTGATTCAGTTGCTTTTGCCAGCAACTTTATTAGTTTTTGTGGGGAGTTATTAACCAACTTCGCTATTGTTCTTCTCGCACTCAAGGGCAGTTTTCTGAGTTTGGAGAAAACTCTCTCTGCCAGGAAGTAACGATGATAGCCAATGAATAGCTCATCTCCCGCGTCTCCACTGAGTGATACGGTAACGCCACTTTTGGCTACTTTGGAAACCAGATAAGTAGGTATCTGCGAAACGTCCGCAAACGGCTCATCAAATATAGCCGGCAATGACGGAATTACATCTCTAGCCTGTGTAGCGCTCAAATACAATTCTTCATGGGCGGTACCTAAATGGCTGGCAACCTGCTTCGCGTGCTCTGCTTCATTGAAGTCTTTCTCGTGAAAGCCAATTGTGAAAGTCCGCACCTGCTGAGAGCTGAGGCTTTGCATTATTCCAACCACAACACTTGAATCGACACCACCCGACAGAAAAGCCCCTAAGGGAACATCTGCACACGACTGCAACGCAATAGACTCACGCAATTGTGCATGTATTGATGCCTTGGCCGTTTGATAGTCGGGGAATGGGTTTGCCAGACCAGCTTGTGCAACATCATAAACTGACCAATAAGTTTCTTCGCTTACTTGACACTGTTGATTGCGAATCTGGATTTTGATGAGCTTGCCTGGCAGTACTTTGTGTACACTTTCGTAAATCGAGTTAGGGGCGGTAATATAGCCAAGCTGCAGCAACTGAGTCAGTGAACGTTGATCAATAGTCGCTGACCATTCTGGGAATGCCTTTATGGCGTTAAGCTCTGACCCAAACACTACTCGCTTGTCAGTTACCTCATAATAAAGCGGCTTTTCCCCCATCCGATCTCGGACAAGATAGAGATCCTTGCTTTCGCTATCCCATATGGCTATGGCAAACATGCCTACCAGTTTTTTCAATGTATCGTGTATGCCATACTCATCAAGGCAGGCTAGTAATACTTCTGTATCAGAACCACCCCGAAACGAATGGCCTTTGCTGATTAGCTCGCTGCGTAACGCACTGTGGTTGTATATCTCCCCATTAAAAACCGTAATGTATCTGCTGGAACTTGATGCCATAGGTTGATGGCCCGCAGGCGACAGATCAATAATACTGAGTCGCTGGTGACACAGTCCAACACCCTGTGTTGCATCAAAATAGGTGCCGTGGTCATCGGGTCCACGATGTTCAATTGCCAAGCCCATCTGTCCCAGTGCAGCGACAGCTGCCTGCTCAGAGAACTGTTGACTGATAAATCCTGCAATTCCACACATCTTACGGATTCTCTGTCATGGGTTTAGACGCCCAGCTATCAATGTACTGAGTCATATTTTTATCCAGATCAAAGCGGTTCTCAAGAATTTGCTGCGCATGCTCGATGTACGCGGATTCATCGACTGCGCCACTAAAAATACTATCAATGCACTTCGCAGCGTTCATCACGTCATGTTGCTTCACAATAAAACCACTTTTTCCGTTGTCTATCAATTCGTCAATCCCTGGGGTGTCAGTTGCAACACAAATGGTGCCCGTCAGCATTGCTTCCTTGACCACATTGGGTAAACGCTCAGCATCTAGCCAGGACATAAATAGCATTATCTGCTGCTTGCGCATTAACTCGAAAAGCTGCACATGGCTTAGATGACCAAGCAAGCTAACATGATCAGTCAGATTCAATTCGCTGATTTTTTCTTTGAGTTGTTGTTCGAAAGGACCTTCACCTGCGATCGTCAGATGTATCTCTGGCCATTGCGAGTGCAGCTTATGAATGATCTCTATGCATGCATCAAATCCCTTCTCCGGAATCAGTCTACCAGCGCTCACTATGGAAAATTTTTGTTTGTCATCAATTTTCTTGCTAAACCTCTGTCGATCAATTCCGCGGTAAACAACTATTTGATTCGGATTGCGAACTCCTAGCTGCTTGATTTCCTCCCGATTGACTTCGGCATGTGTAAATACGGCGTGTGCTTTGTTGGCGACGTGTCGGCTGCCAGGATACTTTAATACAAGATCATAAGAGCCAAGAAATATTGTCACTTTCGTGGTTGGCAAAAACTTCTGCACCAATGCACCCACCATGGACGGATAATGTCCCCAGAATATGTGTACAACGTCGGTTTTTCTCTCGGCAATTTCAGTGAAAATTTCAACGGTGCGAGGAATCAGCAGAAGACTTTTCAGAACATGCGTTGGCTTCTTGAAACCGCAGATCAGCATCCACTGCAAAAGATAGAAGTGGAGTAGCGGGTGACGTACTAATTGTATGATGCTCAGCAAAAACGTTTTGACTGACAGATGACTTACTGACAGTGATGCAAGCCCCCAATCTGCCAGATACTGTGCTTGTTCTTTTATTGGCCAACGCAGATTACGCACATGTACGTCCGTGCCCTGAGCTACCAGTGCTCTTACATCGTTACCCGCAAATGTTTCGGAAGGGCACGGAAATTCCGTAGCGATAATATCTACTTTCATTGACCTGCCCCAATCAACAGGCAGGCACATACAGGAGTATTAGAGAGGCTAATGTACATCTCTACAGTGTAGTAGATCTCTGCTTCATGGATGCTCTCTTGTTGTAATATCACCTTGCTTCGTTGTTATGCGAGTGCGAATACACTAAGCTCAGAAAGCGTACCACTACTGTGTGTTTTTGAAGACAAGAAAGGACGTTTTTGAGCGTTTGTGCTCACGGCGACATGTGCATGCATCGATACTTTATTGAAGATTCGGCTGAGAAGATTTATGCGGTTTACCAAGAGCCGGATCTGGCGGCAGACCGAAACCGCGCGGTACTTCTAGTTTATCCAGACGGACAGGAGTATATGCGCAGTCATAGACTGTATCTACAGATCGCCAAAGAATTGAGTAGAGTCGGCTTTCATGTTCTGAGATTCGATTTTTACGGAACTGGGGATTCGACCGGCGATCATGCTGATGCTTCCTTAGCCTGTTGGCAAGACAACATCAATCGCTGCGCCCAAGAGCTGATTGATATTTCGGGTACACAGAGTTTATCCATTTTTGCTGCCAGGTTGGGTGCAACAATTGCCAGCAGCGTGGCAATTTCCAGCGCGCAACTCCAGCACTTTATTGCGTTAGACCCTGTGCTAGAACCTTCAACTCATCTGGAAGGCAAACAAGATCAGCACCGTGACATGCTGGCAGACCTTAATCGATTTCAGTTTGATAGATCAGATACATTGGCCAATGGTGATATTCTTGGCTACGAATATTCAGCGCAGCTATGTTCAGAGCTGCGTGGATTTACATTCAATATTCCGCAGAACGCCTATCAACAGTCCACCGCGCTACTGAGCAACCGAGAATGCAAAGCGGTAGATTTCACGGCGCATGGATTTGACCACGTGCAGAGCCTTGAGCAATCTAACTACCACTGGGATGATCTGGCGGCTCTCGAGGTATTGTTATCACCAGGAAGGTTGCCAGCGCAAATCTCTGACATACTGACTTAAACCGGTTTTCGTCAGATACTAGCTGTCGGTTTTTTTCTGACCGTTGCTTGAGAACCAAGCAATGATATCTGCAACCAGTGTCTGCCGGTCACTGCTTAGGCAGAAGCTATGGTCAGCCAGTGAATTTATTCTAACTGTGAGGCATGTGCCAAAATCGAGGCCTGCAAAAGAATCTGACATTTGCTGTTGGTAGTTGTAATGCCCTCTGGCAGCCCCCGTAAAAATGAATAACATTTGAACGCCACGATCAATAAGCAGTTCAAGTTCAGTTTCCACTGCTAGCTTAGGAGGGAGTGTCCACTCAAATTGTGCTTGCTCACTGTTCGCAGTAATGGGGCTTTGGGAATGAGCGCGAAACGGCAAGCGGTCCCGGATGATCTTGAGTAAGCGCGGTGCGCTTGATACCGCACTTAACAGTCTTTTGGCTCGAAACTTTAGCGTTGGGTAAGCGTACCCATCGACGAAAACAGCACCACAGACGCGTGGATCGGCCACCGCAATTCGATGTGCGTTATCGGCACCTGTACAAAGCCCAACCACAACAAATTTTTGGGCTTGAGTAAGCTTAGACAACTCATCAAACGCGCAAGCAATATCATGTATAACACTGGCTTGGTAATCACCACTGTGATTGCTCGATTTGCTGTCGCCAATTCTAGATAGGTCAAACCGAAAAGTGCTTACGCCTTGATCAGCCAAAGCGCGTGCTATCTCTACATTCATTCGAAAAGAACCGACTTTATGCAGCAATCCAGCATTTAAAAGCACAAAAACTGGCTGCGCGGCATCAGCATCGGCGGCGGTGGTCAATACGCCACTAAGTCGATTTTTGTCGAAGTTTATCGCTCTTTCGTTGATCAAAATATGTTCATTTTGAAGTTATTAATTTGATGCAGTAAAGCATAGCAGTACAAGTCTTGCTTCCCAGGTATTCGTTTTGGCATAGACCGAACTTTTCATGGCGGTATCCATGATTGGCCTATACTAAAAAGATAACTTCTTGGGTCAATGTGACGCAAGGACAATCCTGTTGGCGCATGTGGGGCGGCTTTGAATAAGCGCATTAAATTACTGATCGCTAGTGATGAGATGGAAGTGGGTGGCACACAACGCCAAATCTCCCATTTTTTGAAGAATGTCGACAAGCAAATATTCGAACCACACCTGCTGTACTTCAGACAAGAATCGTATTTGCTGGATGAGCTGCGTGAAGCAGGTGTTCGGATCATCCATATTCCAAAAAACGGTCGAATCGATCTAAAGTGTCTGTACAGTATCATTCAGCTGTTTTGGCATGAGCGCTATGACATTATTCATTGCTTCTCTCTCACAGCCGAGTTCTGGTGCGGTATTGCCAAACTCGTATCACCGAAAGCTGATTTCTATACATCCATACGCGCGCGCTACGATTGGTTTAATTTTAGGGAATGGACCCAAAAACGCTTCGTTACGCGACTATCAAAAACGGTGATTTCAAATTCATTGGCCGGTAGTGAATACGCCGTACTGAAAGACGGTGGTATGGAGTCTAAGCTCAAAACCATTTATAACGGTGTAGCCGTTGATTCTTCAGAGCTGGAAAGTGACACCAAGTCATTGCTACCAGACAAAGAGAAGGCGACAGGACTTTTCATCGGCCGTTTGGTAGAGCAAAAAAACCTTCCATGTCTGCTTAGAGCGCTAGCGTCGATAAAGAAAACGGACACCGAGCTACAGCTAGTCATTGTTGGTTCAGGTGTTGAAGAACTGCAATTGAAGCAACTTGCTGACGAATTTGAACTGGGCGATATGGTCGTTTGGATGGGCGAGCGAAAAGAAGCGCAAGCTCTTATTCGCTACGCTGATTTTGTTGTATTGCCTTCGCACAGCGAGGGCATATCCAATGCGCTGCTTGAAACGATGTTGAATGGCCGAGTCATTATTGCTTCGGATATCAAGGGTAATGCAGAGATTATTGAACACGGCAGAAATGGTTTTCTCTTCCCGCCTGACAATTGTGATGCCCTGGCAAAAATCATTCAGCAGGTAATTTCAGATCGGGATTTGCTGGACGATGTTGCAAAAGCAGGTCAACAAGACGCGGAAACCTACTTCAGTGTTGATGTTATGACCAAGAAGTTTACAGAATTGTATTTAGCAGAAAGAGTAACGGAGAGTCAGATTTGAGTATGCAACTTAACCCTCAAATCGGCGATTTCGCTGTTCTTATGTCAAAAGGTTCACTAGCCAGAGATAAGACTGCGGAGGATCTGCGTTGGCCTCACATCTACGAAAAAACTGATTTACGGTGTGAAAATATTTCTCGCTCAGACGCTCTGCGCATTTTCACGGCAGGTGGTACTCGCACAACGGAAGATCAGTCCTGGGTTGCTTGCGGGGCGTATCACGCGCCTTCGCTTAGCGAGAGTGCCGACTTTCATAATTGGCTTTGCACAGCATTAGCGAATAATCAGAGCCCTTTGGAGCGAAGCTACAAAGGCAAGTTTTGTTCGGTTGTCTGTAATCCAGAGCAACACCTATTAGTCGCATGCACCGATTACATGCGAACTATGCCGTTGTATTACGCCGAGTTGGATCAAGGCATTGCGGTGGGTACTGATATTCGATTGCTCGCTAGCCTCATCAATGCCGACGAAATAGATGAAAATGCAATCTATCACTATCTCAACTTCGCTTGTATTCCAACCCCGCATACCATTTTTCGTTCGATCAAGAAAATCCCAACTGGCTCTCAGCTGACTTTCTCAAATGGAAAATTATCGATTGAGCGATACTGGAAACCAGAGTATCGCGGTACTGGTCCTCAAGACGAGGTATTAGCAACTGAACAACTGCATGACACTATTTGCCAGTCAATTAGCAGTAATGCCCCCGTCGAAGGTGAAGACTGGGGCGCATTCCTTAGCGGCGGTAATGATAGCTCGACGATATGTGGCGTATTGGCAGCCTCTAATACAGACCAGCAGTTAAAGACCTTCTCAATCGGATTCTCTGAGCCTGGTTACGACGAGTTGCCGTATGCACGAATCGCATCGCAAGCCTTCGGCACACAAAGCCATGAGTTGACTGTGTCTGCAGACGATACTTTCGATGTTATACCTAAGCTAGTTGCCATTTACGACGAGCCATTCGGCAACTCGTCCGCGATACCGACCTACTTCTGCTCAGAGTTAGCCGCTAGCAACGGCGTTAATACCCTAATAGCGGGTGATGGAGGGGATGAAATTTTTGGTGGAAACGAGCGTTACGCCAAAGATTCTATATTTCAGCGCTTCTACTCCTTACCAGGCGCCATAAAATACCCAATGCAGTTGTTGGCACAGGGCTTGTCGGGTGTCGATTCTAGATTTCTAAATCGCTATAAGAACTTTGTAAGAAGAGCATCGCTGGCAAATCCTGAGCGATTCTATACAGACGATTCGTTTGCATCCGATCATTTCGACACTCTGCTGACGCCCGAGTTTGCTGCGCGAGTGAACCGAGAGTCGTCACTGGCAATTGTAGATGGACATTACCAGTCTTGTGATTCTCAGGCCGAACTTGATCGGCTAATGTTTATTGATCTCCAAATGGCCATTGCTGACAATGATCTATCCAAAGTAAATCGAACAGCAAAAGCATCCGGTGTTTCTGTTCTCTATCCTTACTTAAGTAGAGAAATCGTTGATTTTACTGCGACGCTATCACCACATTTCAAAGTGCGCGGCACAGACAAGCGCTATTTGTTTAAACAGGCCGTAGAGAAAATACTACCGCTGGAGATTAGACAGAAGCGTAAGCAAGGCTTTGGCCTACCGGTCGCGGTCTGGTTTCGCGAGAACGAGAAATTCAAGAATTTGACTCGAGAAATCGTTCTCTCTCAACGCGCAATGGAAAGAGGTATATTCAATACCAGTGAGCTTCAAAATATTGTTGATCGACATCAAAAAGGTCATTGGGATTACAGTGAGAAAATCTGGAAACTGTTGATTCTGGAACTCTGGCTCAGGGACAATGTTGATGCCTAGTGAAGCCAAAGGGCGATTGCTGCTGTTACTTGATGGTCTGTATCCATGCTTTGTTGGTGGAGGTGGCGCTGAAAATCAGGTAAGAACGCTAGCTAAGGCTTTTACTGAACGAGGCGTTGAAGTAACCGTTGTTGTACCCATGCTTGATGTGGGCGTTCAAAAAAAATTCGATAGTCTTGATGGGATTGCGGTTTATCGGGTTCCATATCCAAAAATTCCAGTATTTGGCGGAATTATTCTGTACATAAGGTTGTTCCTTTACTTACTGAGTACAAAAGAGCAGTACGACGTTGTGCATGCCCACATTGCTAATCATATGGCAGCAACTGCATGTCTGGCATCACGTTTTACCAAACGCAAAACAATAGTCAAACTAACTGGTTGGCTGGAGATAGCCAATGGAATACTCAGTGATGCACATCAAAAATCTTTTGTTGTAAGGTGGATGAGTGCACAGTTCAAACGTGCGAGCGTGCTTCAGGCGATCAGCCAGGAGATAGTTGACCTACTTATCCGCTTTGAGTTTGATGCGGATAAAGTAAAGCTGATTCCTAATGCAGTCGACACCAATCGATTTACAGCAACTGACTTATCTCAGAAGAGAGAGCAGCGCTTACAGAAGAATATGAACTACCCGTTTATTGGTGTGTTTGTTGGTCGTCTCGTCGCTGAGAAATGCATAGATGATCTTATTCAAGCCTGGTCCCGGGCGTTCTCAGAACTGGATGCACATCTTGTGATCGTTGGTGGCGGACCATTAGAGCTTGAGCTGAAAGCCTTGGCTGCGCAACAAGTTGTCAGTGAAAAAATCCACTTTGTCGGAGGCAGTGAACGAGTCGAAGAATATTTGTCGCTCGCCAGTGTTGGCTTACTGCCTTCCCGTTTCGAAGGTCTGTCGAACACTCTGCTCGAATACATGGCATGCGGTTTGCCAGTAATCGGCTCTCGAGTCAGTGGTACGCAAGATTTAGTTGACGAGAAAAAGAATGGTTTGTTGATCGAGCCGGGTAACGTTGACGAGCTGACTGCGGCCCTCGAATGGATGCACTCGCGTTCGGAGCAAGAAAGTTCACAACTGAGCGTTAACGCGCGAAACAAAGTTGTGGAATATGCGGGTATCGATAGTGTTGTGGACCAATTGTTACAGGTCTATTCCTTCGCAACTGAGAACACCTTAAATCCTGGCGTGAATGATGCGGTGTCCAGATCATGAGTTTTCTTCGGTTCAAGGCAAATGACGCGGCAAAGCGACTAGGTCGCGGATTCGTAAGTTCGATGTCTGAGTTGAGCGGTTACTCGGATCGTGCGTTCGACAAACTCGCAAGTGTGCCGAGCTGGACGATTCTTGGTTACCATCGAATTATTGAGGACCCAACAGCTGACCCGTTCGATTTCGGAATGTGCACGTCGGTTGAAAACTTTGAAAGCCAACTCGAATTTCTGAAATCAAAATTTAGAGTAGAGACAGTTCAGTCAGCGTTGAATATGATTCAATCAGGCACAAAGCCTGAGAAGCCAATTCTTTCTATCACGTTCGACGACGGGTATCTGGACAACCACACCCTGGTACTGCCCATGCTTGAGAAGGCTGGTGTGCAGGCTTCTTTCTACGTTTGTACATCGGATCTTAAAGCGAGAGGCCCATTCTGGTGGGACAGAGTCATATTCGCGCTCGCACATACGCAGGAGCGTGAGTTATCGCTCGAGCATTTTGACCTTGACACGGCAATATCCAGCGTGAGTCTGGCGCCCTACAGGCGTCGGCACTCGCTTTCAATTATTTTGCAGGCGCTTTGGTCCGTTGATTACCCACGGTGCCTGGATATTGTTGAGCAACTGGAGAAAGTTTTGCAGGCCAAGGCAGATCATCATTGGGCACCTAGAATGAACGCCGCCGCCATCCGTGATCTGTTAGACGCCGAGATGGAAATTGGTTGTCACAATTCGGTGCACCATGATATGACATTGATGGATGTGACAGACGTTGAGGGTCAACTGAAAGTTTCAGGTGATGAGATCAGTGCAATTACCGGACGCTGGCCAGAAGGGTTTGCTTACCCGGCTGGAGCACAATCCGAAGAGACAAGACAATGTGTACTAAAAGCAAAATATACCTACGCTCTAGGTACTGATCGAGGTTTGAATCCTCTTGAATATGAGCGGTTTAATTTGAGAAGAATGTCGGTAGGAAATAATTCGATCAGCGATTTTAAGCGTTGTCTTGCGAGCTTGGCAAATAGTTATCTCCGAGAATCCGGACAGCAAAGCCCTGACACTCACCTGTTGGGGTATAAGTAAGTGTTCATCTTCTCTGTTGTGGTTGTATTAATAAGCAGGTACCTGTTGTGTTTCTGAGACTCATACTTTTCCTACTAATATTTTATGTTCCAGAGCAGGACCACTTACCTCAGAGTTTGGGCATACCTGGTCTAAACGTATTCAACGTTCTGTTTTTCATTGCATTGTATGCCGCATTGCAAACACCTAAGCTGAGCATGGCTACTGCCCCTCTGAAGGGGAAGTTGAGTTTTTACTTTGGAATGATGGGTTTTGCTCTACTTTTAGGCTTAATCAGAACACCGCATTGGGTTCAAGATATCATCTTGTTTAAGACACTGCTGTTTTATGCAATGCTCTATTTCCTATTTTTTCGTGCCGTGCAAGACGTCAGAACGCTCCGCTATATGGTTGTTGCGGTGGCGTTTACCTATGGAATAATGGCGTTAGAAGTTATTAAGGAAGCGTTTTACTTCGGTTTCTCTCCGAAGATGCGCTTAACCGGTGCGTTCGGGTTAGAGAAAGGTAACCCCAATTATGCCGGTGCCTACTTTGCCGTACTAATACCTGTACTCGCTGCGTTCATGATGTTTTACAAGGATAATGCCAGAGTAAAAATGGTTGCGACCATCTTGTATTTCATGGGCATGATGGCCGCCTTCTATACGTATTCGCGACAGTCATATATAGCAATCCTCGTAACAACCTCCTTATTGGCCTTACGTAAAGGGGTAGGCACCATCCTCGTTATCGGGTTTGTGGTGCTAAATTACGCCGCATGGGCACCAGAGTCTGTTGTTGACAGGGTTGAAGGGACATCAGAATACAATGAAGAAACCGGTGAGGAAGAGCTGGAGGCCAGCGCTGACTCACGGTTCGTGATCTGGGGTGCTGCATGGGAAGTGATTCTTAGAAACCCGCTTGGTATCGGCTATAACCAGTTCAAACAAGAAATAGACCCGTATATGCCTGATTGGGTAGACGCGCGTGATGCGCACAGCTCCTACTTTCTCATATGGGCTGAAGCAGGTTGGATTGGTCTATTTGCATTTCTTGGGCTGTTGTATGGCTTCTGTGCACTTGGTTTACGGCTGTACAGCGTTGCTAAAGAAACTGATAATCATGAAGCGACTGTTCTTGGTTTGGGTTTCGCCATCAGTGGACTCGCCGTAGCAATGTCTAACGTCACAAGCAGCACGTTTCAATCTGGGGAGGTGATGGCAAACTACTGGATTATGGCTGCCCTTGTGTCCCGCTATGCGGTACTCATCGAAGAAGGTTATCGCTTTGGTGATGAAGAGCGAGAAAGAGGCGAAGAGCAAGATGAACTGAATCGTTCCAAAATGCATGGTATGCGCCCGGGCAAGGAATTGCCGGAGCCATCGCATCGATTCAGAAAATAGCCTGGTCATGGTGACATCGAAATGATGCGAAACCTGCTGGCGGCAGCGTCAAAATATTCCATGTCGAACATATTGATAGCGGTGTCAGGGTTGATTTCTTTTCCAATTCTCACCCGCACCCTCAGTGTTGAGAACTATGGCTTGATTAGCCTAATCAATGCGTTCATCTTGTTTGGGGTTGCGTTTGCAAAAGGTGGAATGCAGCATTCGATTACTCGCTTTTATAGCGACGCAAAGTCTGAAGGGCAGCTACAGCAGTACACGTCGACATCGTTAACTGGCCTTGGCAGTTCCAGCTTGATAGTTGCCACAATGATTGCAATTGTATTTTCTTTAGTGAGCACCTATCACGCGTCATTTCTGGCGGAGTACTCTTTATCAATGCCACTTGTTGTAGCGGTAATCGCGATTATCGTTTTTCAGGCAGCTCGTTCCAGTATGCTTAACTTTTTCCTGGTGATGGAACTCAGCACTTTATTTGCCTCCATTCAAGTGTACGGAAAATACATTGTAATTGCGGCGACAGTGGTAGCCATATTGCTGATTGAAGCCAGTGTTCGCGCGTTCTTCTTCGCGCTGTTATTAGGCGAATTTATCGCGCTTCTTATGACGGTGTTTGAATTTAACAGACGCAAAACCGTAACAATAAAGTGGGCGGCCATCGACACGCGTATGCTAAAGGGCATGATGTTGTATAGCTTACCGATGCTGGGCTATGAAGTTGCGACTATCGTACATTCCATTGCAGATCGTATAGTGCTTGATGCTCTTATGGGTAAAGAAGCCGTGGGCCACTATTCTGCAGCCTACAATATTGCCGAGTTATTCAATGTGATGATTGCCATCTCTCTGGCCACAGCGATACAACCTATGTACTACAAAATGTGGTCTGAAGAAGGCAAGGAGCAAACAGTTGCCTTCCTTCAAAAAGTGCTGCATTTTTATATGGCCCTGTTTCCTGCCGTGGTCTGGGGCGTTATTGTAATCGGTGAAGACTTGTTGATCTTTCTGGCATCGGAGAAGTACGCCCCAGGTGCGGTTATATTTCCTTTTGTAATTACTGGTCTTCTGATGAATGCAACCGCGTTTATTTATGCAGCGGGCCTATATCTGCATAAATTAACCATGCGCTTGTTCGTACCAGTATTGTTGTGCAGCGCGCTGAATATTGTTCTGAATTTTGTGCTTATACCAGAGTTTGGTTTGCGAGGTGCTGGCATGTCAACGCTGCTGAGCATGATGGTGCTTAGTGTCACTATGTTTTTCAGAGGAAGAGCTGTGCTCACGCTAGACGTGTCCTTGCTCATGTTTGCTAAGTACATAGCGATCTCAAGCGTGATGGGAGTGGCAATGATGAATGTTGATTTTGGTGCACCATTGCCCAATATTGCCGTAAAGGTCACACTTGGCATCGCGATTTACTCCATATTGTTACTGATGGTTGATCGCACTTCGCGAGATTTGGCCGCCAGGTTAATGACTAGTATCCGGACCAAGACCAGCAATGGCTAAACCGCGTATTGCATTGGTATTACCCTATTTTCCGCCCAGATACTACGGCGGTGCTGTTCAAGTTTATAGAGCTTTGTTTTCGAATCTTTCTGACTTTGAAGTTCATGTTATTGCGCCCTCAAATGGAGCCTTGCAAGAAGACATCGTTGCTAATGACGACAAGATGTCACCCGAATGCGAGCTTCATATTCACCGTCTTCCGCATTTGGTTTTTGAGGCTAACACCGATTCCAAACTGGTGAGTTGGAGTAAATCCTTGGCTTACTTTTTGTTTGCGGGAAGAAGACTGAACGCCTTGCTAAAAAAGTTATCCCCAGACATTGTCATCAATGGCGGAACTCGCTGGGTATGTTGGATGCTCAATGACAGGAACTTGCCTACTTGCTTAGTGAACTACGTGCATGGTGAGGAAATTACTATTCCGCCCCACGGTCGTTTCGTGGAAAGTTATGTGGTTCGGCAGCAAAAGAAAGGGCTACGTTTGGCGGATGCAAACATCGTAGTTTCAAGCTTTACGCGAGAATTGCTTCTTTCTGAAAACGTTGCTGCGAATAAAATCGAGCTGATCCCTAACTTTGTTGACACGGATCGATTCAGGCTACCCAAGAATCGACATCTTGTACGCGAATCTCTGGGCTGGGGTGAGCATGAATTCGTTTTTTTGACTATTGCTCGACTGATCGCTCGTAAGGGAATTGATGATGCGATGCGTGCTTTGGCAAAGCTAAAAAGTGAAGGTCGACTAGGCGCGAAATGGCGTTACGTTGTAGGCGGGGAAGGCGACGAAAAAGAACCCTTACTCGAACTCGCGCGTGAGCTTGGGCTGCAAGACAACATGGAGTTCATTGGTTACGTTACAGATGAAGACTTGGTATCTCATTATCAGGCAGCCGATGTATTCTTGCACCCTAATAAGAATGTAGATGGTGATGTAGAAGGTTTCGGTCTGGTGTTCCTTGAAGCTAACGCATGTGGCGCAGCTGTTATCGGTGGGCGCAGTGGTGGGGCTGTCGATGCGATTGAAGATGGCGTGTCCGGTTTTTTGGCCAACGCGTACGATCCGAACAGTGTGGCTGAGAAGATTGCCTGCTATCTGGATAATCCTGACTTAGCGAGACAGCATGGTCGTCAGGGTGAACAGCGCGTTCGTAAAGATTTTACAGTTCAGAAAAGACGAGCAGAGCTAACGGCTTATTTAAAGCAACTATTGCTTAAGTCGGCCTGAGCAACGGCATAGGAACATCAGTTCTCCAACGTGCCAATAGCGTAGCTTGGGAAAGCTGTCAGACCGGACAATGCACGCGGTGTCTGTACTTCGTAGTTACTTTCATACTCTTTCAGTAACCAACGCATCACAGAATTGGTCTTATCTGAAATGTCCAGATCAGCATGTTGGGCTGCCCAGGCAAAACTATTGACCCAAAACCACCCGTAGGTATTCAGATTGCGTAACTCTGGTTCGTCGCCTGAATGTTGCCCCTGTGCTTTGCGGTAAACTATCCACCATTTCCCGTCTTGCTGGTAAACCTGTTCTTCAGCAACATGCTTAACCGCCAGTCTAATCGCGTTCAGGGTTTTTTTCTTTAGTCCTGGTTCTAGCATGCCGGATTCATACGCAATGATCAGACCTTCAATAACCTGACCTCCCCAGACAGGCTGCTTACCACTCATTTTCCCATTCACCATGATCTGTTCTACGATTTTAGTCGTCAGCAAATTAAGAATG
This sequence comes from Pseudomonadales bacterium, assembly GCA_045105115.1. Lineage (GTDB taxonomy): Bacteria > Pseudomonadota > Gammaproteobacteria > Pseudomonadales > JAUIET01 > JAUIET01. The sequence goes on from JBGCDE010000054.1 coordinate 51,212, forward strand.
TCTTTGTATGAGCTGCCTGTCGGCATGTGAGCAAAGCCAGATTCCGGAGTAGAGTTGTACTTGGTACCTTCGCTGCCAAACAGCTTCTCTCCATAATACAGATTTCGCAATGCCCAGCCGGAAATGCGCTCGTGCTCAACTGTCCACTCCGTTCGTGTGAGTGTGAAGTAAGCGGAATTATCAATAAGCATACGCGCGACTTCTTTCGGCCAGCTTTCGCCCGTTAGGTGGCTGAAAAGTAGCAGCGAACGCGAGTGATAGTTGAATTCAGGAATGGGTGCTTGACACCAGTGACTGCGATCCAATGGACAAACGCCTTTTCGGTAACCCGCACCCGATTGTTTCTGCACATAGGGATGAAATTTTGCAACCTGAGTGTCTGCAATATTGCGAACAGCGGCATGCGCGCGATTCCATACTCTGGGGTCTTTGGTATTGATCCAGCTTAGCAGAAGACCCATAGTGAGATCGTATTGCAATGCGCCCCAATCCTGAACAGGCCTGTTTTTTTCATCGTGATACGAACGGCCTATCTGATAATCCCCATTGTGCTTCCAACCCCAGTTACCGCTTTCTATGTCAGCTTTCGCCATAAGTGCCTGAGTATTCGACATCAATTTGCGATATGCGCTGTGCTCGGTAGGCAGCCCGTCCATTTCGTGCCACCAATCTGGGAGTTCTGCTTTGGGTGGCGTGCGCAACTGCTCAGTGATGGCTGCGGCATTAGTATCAGATCGATCAAGGGAAATGGCGAAGTCGACAGTAAGACCAGCGCCTCCATATAAAAACGTGGGCTCGCGTATTGCCGTCCAGGAAATTTCATTGTTATTGGCTTCAGCCAAAATCGGATAATTCTTCCAGAAATCCTTGATGGCCATCGAAAAGTGTTGGCTGTCTATCACTGAGTCGGGCATACGTTTAGCGCTGATCAAAGTTTTATTGCCGTTAGTATCTACGGTTTTTAATGCCGAAAATATCGCCCTATCTCCAGGTTCCCTGCCTGTGCTGATTAGTTCTACGTAGTCATCCGGACCCATATCGAATGAGCCTGGAAATTTGGAGTCGGCATGTCGTTGGTCCACGAACTTGTTACTGACAATCTTTTTGCTGCCAATACTATTGCTCTTAACGACCTGAATTTTAACGTAATCATTCGATGGGTAAGGAAATGTCAGTGGGCGCTGCTGTAGAGATAAGCCCAGTGTTTTTTCTACCCGCGGGTAAATACGTACATGGCTTTTACCTTCATCAGCGCTGTGCGAGATCTGGAATAAACCATCAGGATAGAAGAGCTCGTTCCAATGCGCCGAGTCAGTATTCGATTTGGCCTCTATAATGGGGAACTTACCGTTCCTGCCACCAGAGTATCTGTTCACTTGCTCAACACTAAACTTCTCATGAGTGCTCTGTGTGTGAATCACAAATTGCCAATCCTGGATTACACGCTTGTGCCAAAAGTCTTTGTCCCATGAGCTTTCTGTTGGGTGATCGTCGTGGCGATCAGTGATCGTAAATGACATCATTATCACCGGTGAGCCCGGTCTGAATGTATACCGTATTAGATACCAAAGATTGTTTGGCTTTGAGTACCAACCGCTTAGCTCTACCGCATTGTTGCTTGAGTCGAGTCTGAAGTTTTCGGGTTTTCCAATGTTGATCTTTCTACCCTTGAATTGCACATCGGATGACATAGCGTTGATAACAGGCGCGCCATCTTTATAAGCGCTTAAGCCAAAACCCGATTTGGAGATACAAATATCATGACCAGAAGTTTGAATCGAAAACATAGATTCGCTTTCGTTCATCTTGAATAGACTCTTAGAGGAGAGCTCGGGGCTGCATGGTACGCTGACGGAGGCGAGACTATACTGCCACTGGAATACCAGATAGCAACCGATTAGCAAGCATCCTACAGTGGCATTTCTCAGCATACGGATTTCCTATCGGCGACTAAAAAGATTCTGAGCGAACGTTCGAATACGTGAATTCTTGTTTTTCGATTTTTGATTATCGACCGCAATACCATTTGACGCATCGCCTTGTTCAGAGCCGTATTGTTTTGCGATCTGCGAAATCGTTTGCAATGCCATCGCAGAAAGAGGTATGTCCATGTTCATTTCAGTTTTGGCTCGCTGAATAAGATCGGCAGCCATCATGGAGTTGCCTCCCACATCAAAAAAGCCATCATCGAGGTTGATATGATCCAAGCCGATCAGTTCTCTGAGAGTAGTAAGCAACCATTGTTCGCTTGCATTTCCCGATGTGGCTCTGTGCGCGTCAATTTGTTGAGCCTGTGAGTAAGCAGGCTTTGGTAAAGAATCGCGATTGATTTTTCCATTCAGTGTGGTCGGTATAGAGTCTATTGGAATAAGATGCTGCGGAATCATATACGCGGGTAGGAATTTCCGAAGGTGTTTGCGCATCTCTACAACGGAAAGTTCAGCGCCATCTTTAAATACGACATAGGCGACAAGACGTTGGTCGCCTGGCCTGTCTTCTCTGACGGTCGCCACGCACTGATGAACAACTTCGAGTCCATTCATATGTGTTTCAATCTCACCAAGCTCAATTCGAAAGCCACGAATTTTGACTTGACTGTCAATGCGACCTTTTACTTCGATTTGTCCATCGCTAGTCCATTGTGCGAGATCGCCAGTTCTATACATGATGGCGTGCGTCGGTGAGAACGGGTCGTGAACAAACGCCTTCGCCGTTAGATCCGCTTGTTCGAAATATCCATTGCTGACGCCTAAGCCGCCAATATTGAGTTCACCCGCGACACCGGGCGCGCAGGGTCTGCCCTCATCATCAAGCACATAACACTGAGTATTTGCGATAGGTTTTCCCACTGTAATCTTTGCTTGGTCCACCGTTAGCTCTCCACAAGTAGACCAGATGGTTGTTTCTGTAGGACCGTACATATTCCAAAGTGCTGATACTCGCTGTAGAAGCGGGGTTTTCAGGTCGGCGGGAAATGCTTCTCCACCACATAAGGCTTTCAGAGAGTGGTCACCCTCCCAGCCTGAAGCTAGCAGCAGCCGCCAAGTACCTGGCGTGGCTTGCATTACGGTTACTGAATGCTCAGACATGAGTTGCGACAGTCTCGTACCTTCTGAAGCGTCGGTCGCATTCGCCAGCACGGTGGTTCCACCAACAACCAGTGGTAAAAACAGTTCTAGTACTGAAATGTCAAATGACAAGGTGGTTATAGCGAGTAACACATCGTCTGCATCCAGCCCCGGAGTTTCGGCCATGCTCTGTAAGAAATTGACTACTGCAGAATGAGGCACCTGAACCCCTTTAGGGTTGCCTGTAGAGCCGGAGGTGAAGATAACATAGGCCAAATCACTGCCGCGAATAACATGGTCTGGTCGACTTACACTTTGTTGCTTAAGCTGAACATCGATAGTGTCAATGCAAGTGATTTCCGCAGCGGTATCTGGCAAGCCATCGATAAATTCTTGCTCGGTAAACAGAAACTTTGCCTTGCTTGCATCCAACATGTACTTGAGTCGGCTGGATGGGTAGATAACATCCAAGGGAACATAGGCAGCGCCAGCACGCATTACTCCGATCAATACGGGCAGCCATTGACAGCTTCGCGACAAACAAACAGCAACTAGATCGCCAATTTTAAAACCTTGTCCGAGTAAGTAATGCGCATAACGATTGCTCAACTCATCCAATTCGCGATAGTTCAGAGTCTCTTTGCCGCTCGCAACCGCCAGTTTTTCTGGTCTTTGCCGAATCTGCGTATCAATTAGATCGAGAAAATTGTCCTTAACTGGAAAATCTCGGTCCGTTGTATTCCAGCTCATTAAATTCGTACCTTTTGACGTGTCAATCTACTGCTCGTCACTTTAGTGTTTATTGCAAAAAGGCGTGAGAGATCAGGTCTGTGTAAGCAGCATCCCGCCTAATCTATAAAGGGTAGTTAAGCTGATCCAAATTAACAACGCTCCGGCGCTGAATTGCTACCGCTTATCCTTTGTTATTGCTACAAATAATGGCTTGCGTAGTAGCATTGTAAACACTAGAAAACGCGACTGATTGGAGCTGTCACTTGCTTGCGAACACCTATCAATGCGTCTAGTCTGAAGAGATATATAGGTCGTCAGGTAGACGATTACAGAAAGCCCTTATGCTTAAGAAAAACGTAAAACGATTACAAAATCTGTTTCATGATTTTGTATACCAGGAATTTGAAGAGGTTGTCTTTCGAAAAGCGCTGGCTGCCGAGAGCTTTAAAGTCAAGAATTCGGAGGTTCGCGCAGTAGAAGGTGATGCCCGACAGATTGACGATTTTTTGGCATCCGACTCTTATCTGAAACGTTACAGGTCGCGAGCTACAAATTACCTCCAGAATAATTTTCGCGTCACTATGGCGATGCTGAATAACAAACCGATTGGGTTTGTCTGGTGGACAGATTCGCAAGCAGAAGCCCCCGAATGTGTTCATCCGCATGTCGAACGATTTGGTATCGAATTGGGCGAAAAAGAGGTTTACGGATTCGATCTACAAATATTGCCGCAGAATCAAGGTGATAATGTAGCGGGTGACTTTTTTCATTTGTACAAGATGCAGTTGCTGTCAATGGGGTATCAGACGGTCTGGGGTTGCGCAGAGAAAGACAATCTGCCGGCTATGTGGCTGCATCGTATGCAAAGACACGAGGTAGTAAGAACTATTACGTCGCAAAAAATTCTGGGTCGCTTTTTGCGAAGTGATCTTAACGGTGGTGCTTGGTATCTGAAGAACTCAGCCACCGATCAACACCATATTGATTTTAGGCGCATCTCTCACGTGGCTAACACTGAAAGTGCTGCTACAAACTGAAAGTTAAGGAATCAGGATAATGGCTAAAGTTCACTCGGATGAAGAAGTATGCAAGTTTCTTCAGGCCCTCACTGCACCCGATTCGATTGCGAAGCATGATCAGGCCGACGGTTGGTTCAACAAGTACTCAGGCAGTTTGCATGACCCAGAAGCGGCCGCGAAGTATGTTCGCGGTCTGCGCAATACGCTCAAATTAGGCGCCAACGAAAACCTCGCTGGTAAGGCCGTTCTGGATGTTGGCAGTGGTTTTGGTATGGCGTGTGTTGTCATGCGTTTGTGGGGTGCCGAACGGGTTGAAGGGATTGATACGTTTCTTCCAATGGTTCAGACAACTCAAAGCTACAGCTCGGTTACTCCGGGGTTAGAGGGAATGGTATTCCAGACTGGTCTTTCATATGCGTTGCCGCATGAAGATCAAAGCTTCGATATTGTGCTGAACTTTGAAGCCTTGTCGCATTTCGTTAACCAGGAACAATCGCTTGCGGAAGCCGTGCGCGTTCTGAAAACCGGCGGTCGATATGTCATCGCTGATGATAACAATGGCGCCAACGCGGGTATTGTTCAAGAGAACAGAGAAATATGGGAAAGATTTGAAAATGGACCAACAGGTGAAATACATGGTCACAGAGCCAAGCTTGCATACGTAGATTCCAGAGAACAGATTTTGCAAGAGGCCTACCCCGATTTGCCGGCAGAGAAAGCGAAGGAGCTAGCGGTTAACACTGCTTATATGCTCAAGCAAGACGTGATAGATGCAGGAAAACGTTTTTTAGAGAGTGGAGAGCTACCATCATCCAAATTTCAATCTGATCGCTGTCCGGTTGAACCGCATGCGGGCCAGTTTATGGAAAATCTCATAGATCCGAGAGAGCTCAGCAGCACCTTGGAAGGCTTGGGTTGCGAATGCGATACGGTGGCCTATTTTGGCGGTGATGGTAAGGGTGGCTTGATAAAGCTGGTGAATGGCGCGCTAAACACGTTTGTTCCCGGTCCGCTCTTGATTCAAAAATCACCAGGTTTCAAGGTATATGCCAAACGGATCAGAGCATAATTCCTCTTTCTTCCATGCATCATCCGGCTGTACTCAATGGTCAAGAAATTGGCAATTTCGATCTGCTGAAGTAATTAACTTCAAGTCTACTGATTCAATTGATATTTTGCTGGTAACGCTATCGATTCCAGTAAGTTGCTGCCGTTTATCTGAGAGTAATGCTCTAAACGCTGCTGTATTAACGCTATTTTGAGTCTCTATTATACTCAGAAGATAACGTTTTACTCTTGCAAGCATTTGATGCGTGGATTTTCGAAAATAACAGTTTCTGTAGGCCTTTGACGTGGAATTACTCTTTCTACTGAGTGTTGCAGTTGTGCTGTATATGTTCATCGGCTACCCGCTGCTGCTTGCCTTGCTTGCTCCGGTGACCGCAATTAGAAAAGCAGTCAGTGGCAAGCCACCAAAGACTGAATTGCACGACTTCCCTTTGGTCAGCGTCGTGATTGCGGCGCACAACGAGGAGAATAGCATTGTGCGACGGATGCAAAATTTGCTCTCACAAAGTTATCCAATGAACAAGGTTCAGTTTATTGTCGGGCTTGATGGGTGCAGCGACAGTACTAAAGTGAAGCTTGAGTCTCAACGCGAGAATATCGAAAATGAAGGTGCGACACTAAAAATTATAGAGTTCGCTGATAGAAGTGGAAAGCCCACAGTATTAAATGCAGCTATTGGTCATTGCGAACACGATATTGTTGTGTTTGCTGACGTGCGACAAACCTATGCTTCAAATGCACTTAGGAATCTCATCAAACATTTTGCTGATGAACGAATAGGTGCTGTGAGCGGTGAGCTGTTTTTAGAAGAACCTACAGATCGCCACGGGGTTGCCGAAGCGGGTGCGTACTGGCGCTACGAGAAGCTGATTCGAAAGCTTGAATCAAAGTATCATTCAACAATTGGCGCGACTGGTGCGATCTATGCAATCAGAAAACCCTTGTATCAGGAAATTCCAGTTCGCACGTTGATTGATGATGTGGTCATACCAATGCAAATATGCATGCAAGGTCATCAAGTCAAGTTTGCTGGGGATGCCCACGCTTATGATGTAGCGCCATCAGACAGTAATCGTGAATGGTTTCGAAAAGTGAGAACGCTTGCTGGAAATTGGCAACTGCTGTCAATACGCCCCAATTTTTTCAATCCGATCAAAAACCCTGTCTGGCTTCAGTTTATGTCGCACAAAATGTTACGACTGACGTTGCCGTTTTGTTTGCTGACTGCGCTATTTAGCAGTTATCTGATGATAGATCAGCAATTTTTTGCAACTGCGTTTATGTTGCAATGCCTGCTCTACGCAATTGGCTGTGCCTCCTTCTTCTTTGATCGCTTACGACAGCTCCGAATTCCGGGGCTTATTTACTTTTTTTGTATACTCAACGCCGCGATAGTTGTTGGCTTTTATCGCTTAGCTAGCGGCAAGAAAGAAGGGCTCTGGACCTTCGCCTATAAGACTGGTTCTTGAGTTAGAAGCGTGTCAATTCCCGTCCTGATGTATCACGCCATTGGTTCTGGCTCATCGAGTACTCAGCAATACGATGATGCTGATTTCGTTGTTTCAGAAAACAATTTCAAGGCGCAGCTCAGCTATCTGAAAGACAATGGTTTTTCCAGTTGCCGACTGGATGATGTACCGTCTTTGCTACTTGCTACGAATCGCAAGGTGATTATTAGCTTTGATGATGGTCACGCCAGTGACGTGAGCATCGCTTTGCCCCTATTACAAGAATATGGCTTTAGCGCAGAGTTTTTCTTCACAAGCAATTGGATAGGCCAAGAAGGTTATGTGGATGAGGAAGGCATTCGTGCATTGCATAGCGCAGGCATGGGTATAGGTAGCCATGGGGTCACTCATCAGTTCTTTAATGACTTTTCTTTCAGCGCAGCCGAAGATGAGCTTGTGCGCTCAACCGAAAGCTTGTCGAACATAATCAGCGCCCCGGTTGACCGCTTTTCAGCGCCAGGTGGAAGATTGCCAGACGAGCTCGAGAAACTAATGGCGTTGTGCGGTATCAAATATGTTTGTACATCCGAAATAGATACATGCAATAGCAATAACTTCCCACTCGAGGTTCCGCGAATCGCGATTCGTAATGACACATCAATCGAACTATTTGAAAAAATAGTGAATGCAGACGCCGCATACTACCGCCGTCATCAAGTCAGAAAATCCGCATTGGTTTTGTTACGAACTGTACTGGGTAATCAGCGATACATGAATATGCGTGAAAAACTACTGCAGTTAAGACCCTGAGTATTGGTAAATAACCGAACTATTAATCCTCCAGATCCAGTTCGTATTTTTTTACCAGGTCATACAGCGTCGGGCGAGTTATTCCAAGTAACTTGGCCGCGGCAGAGACGTTACCGTTCGCCGTTGCGAGCGCTCCATTAATCGCTTTCACTTCAGCTTCTTGTCGTACTTGTCGTAAATTGAGTATTTGCTCTTCTCCAACACTCAAACCAAGGTCTTGCGCGCTAATCTTATTATCATCTGTCATGATAACCGCTCGCTTTACTTTGTTCTCAAGCTCGCGGATATTTCCTGGCCAGCCATAGTTTTCTACTGCGATAGCGGCATCAGCAGCGAGGCCCTTGATTTTACGTTTTTGTTCAGCATTGTATTTGCTGACCAAATGTCTCGCTAGCAACACAGTGTCTGATCCGCGTTCACGCAAAGGCGGTAATTCAATAATCATTTCGCTGATGCGGTAAAATAGGTCTTCACGAAAAGTCCCTTCACCAACCATAGTTTCTAAATCCTTATTGGTTGCGCATAGCACTCTGACATCTACTGGAATTTCATCTCTGCCGCCAACGCGCTCGATCACCCTTTCCTGCAAAAAGCGCAGTAGTTTAGCTTGCAATGCCAAAGGCATATCGCCAATTTCATCTAGAAATAGTGTGCCATTACCCGCTACTTCTACCTTTCCTAGAGTGCGTTTTGCAGCGCCAGTAAAAGCGCCTTTCTCATATCCAAATAGCTCACTTTCCATGAGATTTTCCGGCACAGCTGCACAGTTGATTGCAACAAAACGCCCATCACGGTTTTCGCTCAGATTATGGATGGCTCGTGCAAACACCTCCTTGCCTGTGCCACTTTCACCCAGAACCAAACAGGTGACTTGTGTAGGTGCAATTTTCTCCACCGTACGACAGACTTCCAACATGTTCGGCGCGGAAGCGATGATTCCATCGAGTGGCGATTTAGCTTGTGCCGCCAGATTTCTATTCTGAAGTTCGAGATCGTGCATCTGAAACGCACGCTGCACAATCAAATCCAAAACTTCCGTATTGACCGGTTTTTCGTAAAAGTCGTAGGCACCAATTGAGACAGCGCGTACTGCATTCTCATAGTCATGATTGCCGGTGACGACAATGACCTTGGTGTAAGGCGCCAGACGCAGTATTTCGTCCAATGCCATGAAGCCCTCTTCGACTCCTTCATCATCTGGCGGTAAGCCTAGATCCTGTAAGACAACTTCCGGTTCATGCTTGCGTAGTTCAGCGATAGCCGCCTCGCGGTCACCGGCAATGATCACTTCGTATTGATCAAAGTGCCAGCGTAATTGACTTTGCAGTCCAAGATCGTCTTCGACGATCAGTAGCGTTTTTTTCTCATTATCCGACATGCTGTATCTGTTCCTCTACAATCGGCATCGTAATATTAAAAGTTGTTCCAACACCTTCTGTGCTTTGAACTTTAACATCACCGCCTAGATTGCGTATGTATTCCCGGGTCTGAAAAACGCCAATGCCCATCCCCTGACCGGATTTGGTCGTGTCAAACGGTTTGAACAAGCGGTCCTTAATGAAATCATCCGCCATGCCTTGTCCGTTGTCTTCAACAGTAACCAGCACCTTCTTTTCGTTAAGCTCTACGAACACATCAACAAATCCATTGGCGGGCGTGGCTTCCTGCGCGTTTTTTATCACATGAGCAAAAATCATAACTAAATGATCGTGATCGCCTGTTACCCACACCGAGTCATTATCCATTCGCAGCGAAGGGGCAGGTTTTTTATCTCGGCACTTATTAACTGATTCCAGCAAAATGCGATTGAGCTCCAGACTGCGAGTTTTGGATGGTCCTCGTTGTTGCATTTTGCTCAGCAAATTGCTCATTCTTGCAACCGAGTTTTCGATGGTCTTGATAGCGTCTTCGACAAACGCCGGGTTTTCTTTATGTTTTTTGGCGTTCTCAACCACTAGTGCCTGCTGCGCGATCAGGTTCTTGAGGTCGTGCATAATGAAAGCCGTCAGCTTATTGTAAGTGTCAAATTGCTTTGACTGAGCAAGCTGCTCTGCGGCTACATGCAATGCGAGGTAACTGCCCAACTGACGCCCCACTGTTTTCAATACATCAAGATCTTCCCAACTAAGATTAGTCGTATTATCCGCGCGGCATAGCGAAATAAAGCCTAGCAGACGTTGCTGCGCGATCAGCGGCACTACTACCCATATTTCGCTGATCTGGCCAAGCCACTCTGGTAGTGCCAGATTGTGATTGGCGTTGTTGCGATGATTGCCTTGCGGGTGAAAAACCCAATCAGCTGCCAGCAGTTCGCCAAAGTCGCTGTCGCCAGGTACTGACGGCAGAGCATCGAAGTTGTCCAGGGTGCTTGCGGCGAATCTGAAATCATCGTCGTTGCGCAACCATAGACAGGCTGAGCTTGCGTGAAAAACCGCGCACGCAGCATCGAGCGCAATGGCTTTCTCATTCTTGTCAGCCGAAGGCTGCGAAAGAATGTTAATCAGATTCAACCATTCGGTTCTATAGTCGTATTTATGCATAAAGAAATTCTTATTGATAAATACACGAATCGAGGCTCGTAAATTAGGTGAAGTAAACAGTATTAGCAGAGTTGTTCCAGCCCCCACTAATAGAGCCACTTGAAGAATAGTTCCCCAACTTCCACCAAACGCTTTAACGTAGTAAGCGGTTGCCGCCATTACAAACAAAAACACACCAGCAATCACTAGACTGGCACTGTAAAACACCATTTTTCTGGAGATGCTCACGCGGCTGCTGTGCTGGCTTCGTGTACTTGCGAATAGCAAACTGATGCCGGCAATCAGGTTTACGACCGGTCGAAATTCCTCAATCGACGAGTCGATGCGGTTAAAAAGGAGGGCATTGGCGTAGAACACAATATCAAATATAAAGAACAGCGCCGTTCCGATGCATAAAAAAAGAACGGCTTGCTTTTGTCGATCGAGAGTATTTCTCAGCACCTGCTCAACGACAATAATGCCCAAAAGACCCAGCAGTAAGTTGGCCCAAATCAGTGCGCTTAATGCATCGGGCGCACCGCCCCGAATGATTAAGTAGGGTGCAAATAAGGCTCCGGCCAGCATCAGCAAACCGAGTAGCGCATACATTGGTAATAAACGCTGTCGCCCCTGCTCGTCGGCGACATGAAGTAGCAAGGTGGCAAGCAATGCGGTAACCCATCCAGCGTAGTGCAATGTTGCTAATACCTGAGTTAAGGCAGTTGGCTGTGTTGACTGGCCAGGGGAGATGCTGAAATGCCAGCAAGCCGTTATCAGGCTGGCCACAATAAACAAGGGGGAATAGATTCCTTCCCGCCAGGGTCGTATGAAAACGAAAGCCAATACGATGAACAGCAAACTTGCCGCAGTATGGCTGCTAAAGACGAATTGATCGATGGGCATTGCAGTGGGCTCTGAACGGCCAGCGTTAGATGGAAACGCTAATTATGCAATAAACGGCGGGAGCTGATTGTGGTAATACTGTCGCTAAAGTGGATCAGTTGATCTGAGCGCTTATTTGCCGTCGTGTTCGGTTGCGGCGTCGCTTAATTTGCTGGAGATACTGGCTACGGCAAGATCAAACAATGGCGTGTCTTCAATGATCTTCAATCGGCCGTCCTGCAGGCTTTGTGCTAAGTCGCGTCTAGCCAGAATGGCGAAGCGGGCGCCAAAGCGATTGACCAGCAGAACGCTGTCTTCTGTATCGAGAAAAGCAGATACCTTGCAATATTTGCCGGAGCAGTGATCGCTGAGTTTTAAGCGTATCCAGTCACCTTCGCGTAGCTCGCCAATGGCCTTCAAGTAACGAAATTCAGGTAGTGATTGCGCAGGACTATTGGCCCAAGCGCCTTCTTTTGGCGTATTGCTCTGATCTTCTTCAGCCGCTGAGATGGGGCTTTGTTCAAATGCCTCGATATCGGCCGCCAATATTAATTCGTGCAGCTTACGCATATCCGCCAATGCTTGCTGCCAGCTCTGGTCTGCCTGCTGATAGTTCGCAAGGTATTTCTCAATTGTTTTGTACAGCTCCGGTAGCAAGCGTTCAAGGCGATTGCGCGAGCGTTCATCACGGTGCGCCTGGGCAGTCCAAAGCAAGTCATCAGCCAATTGCTCTGACTCCAGCCATTCGCTGCTTTGGTCACCGAAATTCAAATAATTGTGCAGCATGAGTTTCTGCCAATGAACTTGCAGAAAATCACTGACAACAGTCGGTACGCGCTTATTCTTGAATTTCTCACCTAGCACAATTCCGACTTTTTCTCGCGCATGACGGGTCAGCGCATTGTTTCTTGCAGACTGACTAACGCGTTGCTCTATTGCCTGTGATTTTTGATCTTCACCTTGAAGCAAATCCTGCATGCTGATTAACAGGGCCTGAAAATCGGCGTCTACCGCTTCTGCATTTTCGGTGAGCTGCTGAACAATACGGTTAGCGAGCTCGTAGAAAGCCTCGTGTTCTTGTTTTTCGATATCACGACCATAGCTGGCACGGGCAAGCTCATTGATCAAGTGACGAAGCGGATGTTCACGAGTTGTGAACAAATAGCGATCGCGAAGTGCTACTTTCAGAACAGGTATTTGCAATCTCGCGAGCAAGGCCTGCATGTCTAAAGGCAGTGCTTCGTCATCAAGTACAAAGTCGAAAAACATGCTGACCAGATTTATTGTGTTTTCATCGGCCGAATGCAGCGCCGTTGACTGGCCCTGGTCTTGCCTTGCCTGTAAAAGCGACTGCAATATCTCTGGTAGAACATTAATACCGCCGTTGTGCTCTGCTCTATTTTGGGTGCCAGTATTCAGGTCATGTGCGTTTGATAACAACCCCGACAGCTCGAGGCTGTTTAGTGCGGAACCATTCGAGTACTGTGCCAGGTCGATTAGGTTTCTATGCGCTGCGGGATTCTGTCTAAGTGCAGAAACCAGGCGAACTAACTCATCGTCTGTGTCCTGAAAGCTTGCTTGGTTTGCCGCCGGGGGGCTCTGCTTGGGGCTTGGCTGCCGGTGGCTCGCCAGGTTGCGAGTGCGCAGTTTCAGTCCAGGCAATACACCTGCGTCAATCAGGGTTTGATTTGCCGCGTCGATCACTGGTCCTAAGTGCTCAATAACCTGGTGTTCGAAATGTTCGAACAGTTTGAGCTTGACCGGCAGCTCCGTATCGAGCTCATTGCATTGATTTGAAAATATCTTCAGCAATGTCCCTGGGTCGAGTGGACTTCCATCGTCATCCAATCCGCCGATACCCATCAAGTGCTGAAACCGTGCACTGAACTTCATCAAAGATTCGGCGAATCTAAGTCGCGATCGATTTACTATTGTTTGGGATGCAACCGATACTTCCAGCGCATCGTTGCCGACCAATTCGAGAGATATTTGATCGGCGTCGATATCGGCCAGTTTCGTCTCTGACTTATTGCCGGACGCATTGGCGCTGCCTGCAAAGGCGATTTTAAATTGATCGACGATACAATCAGTAATATTGGTCGCGTGAATTCGCAGTTCCCGCATGGCTTCAAAATAGAGGTTTTGCAGAGAATTGCTGTCCGCTGTTTCCGCAAGCTCGAACAAGGCATCGTCGCAGTGAAGAAAAAACGAGTGGAGCAGTTTTTCAAGCGACAGCGACGATTTATCGCGTACTTCAACGATAGGCTTTGGCAGGTGTGAGGCGTCTGCCGATGGTTTGCTAGTGGAGTGGGACACTGCGATTGTAGACCTGGAACAACAACTATAAAAATAGTCTCGATTAGGCCTTTTGTCTAAGTGTCCGAGCCGGGAGTGATGCGTTTAAGCAGGCTGTACCTGATTGCGTTGTTCGCTGGCGTACTTATGCAATCTTGTTGTTACTTTGCTCATTATTCGATCAAAAAACAATTCTTGCTGCAGCACCTGTGCTCGGCCTTCTTGTAGATTATGAGCAAATTCTTTACGTTTCTTTTCGGCAATCTTAAAACCTGCGCGATTAACGAACACAAAGGTATCACTGGTTTCAATTTTGGCTGCAAGCTTGCAACGTATAGAGTCGCCTTGCGGCGATTTACCAAATAAAATCCAGCTGCCTATGGGGATTTCGTCTGCTTTGCGAATGAAGTCATAGGTTAAGGCTTGGTACTGTACCTGCTGGCGTTCAACAGCGGTCATCTCTTTCCACGGTTTTTCGTCGCGCGGTGTTGCCTGTAGAGCTTGCTTTTGCTGCTCACCCAAGGTGCCCCTGTCCAGCGATTGCGCGTCTGCCGGATCTAGCAAACTCTCTAATACAGATAGTATGGGGCCTAGGCATTCTCTGGCCTGCTCATCGCTGGGCTTTGCTGTCTGAAGCCAGTTTTGCAGCCTAATTTGAAGATCAGCAGCCATCCTTTGTAGTCGTCGACGTGACTTTTCGTCTTCATGGCTTCGCGACGCCCATATCAAGTCGTCCAGCGTTTGCAGAGCTTCATTCCATTGCGTACTGTCATTGCCGTGCTTCAGCTTTGCCAGTAGTAACACTTGTTGCCATTCGTTTATGGCAAAGTCCTGGATTTGCTGTGGCACCTCCACACTGTCCAGTCGCTCAAGAACCAAATCTTCTATCATGGCCTTGGTGTGGCGTGTTTTGGCTTCAGCTTCGGCGGCTTCACTCGTGCGTTTTTCAATTTTTGATACGCGCTTGTCTTCATGCTTTCTGAAGGATCGCAGTACTTCCAGCGATGTTAAAAACACAGCATCACCGTCTTCGTAGTGATCGTGAATATCGTGCACAATTTCGGAAATTTTCGCGACCAAAGCCGTTTTGCTCTCGCTTTCCTTGTCACTCAAGCCAATGCCTGCAGCCACTACTTCATTAATTAGTTTGCGCACAGGATGGCTGCTTGAACTAAAAAACTTCTTATCTCGCAGTGCGATTTTGAGCACGGGAATCTGCAAGCGACTGATCAGGGCTTGTACCTGTATGGGCAAGTTCTTATCGTCCAGCACAAAATCAAAAAACATTGCAATCAGATTGATAACGTCTTCATCTGATTTACCTACCCGATTCTTCTCGCCTTTTGATTGGCGTTGTTGCAAGGTTTGCGTAAGCAGGCTGCGCAGATCGAGTTGCGGCTTTAAAAGCTCAGCACCACTTTGGGTGACCGGGTTTTCGCGCTGCAGTTCCGTGAGTATCGACGTTAGCTCATTGCTGTCCAAAGCTGGACCCGCGCCAGAACTGAGGAAAAGTGGAAAGCCCAGATTGCCGGTCAGCGCGAGCTCGCGAACACTGCGCAACAACTCGCTAAGTTCGCTGAACTGCTGGCTAAATTGTCGCCCGGAATGTGGCTGTTGCCCTGTATTGGCCTGCTCAGTGCTTGCCGCTGATGTTGCGCTGCTGGGCGCTTGGTCCGATGGCGACTTTTCAACTTTGTGCTTTACCTTTGGCAGTACACCGGCATTGATAAGCTGCTGGTTTGCCGTCGCAATCAAGGTATGAAACTCACGCGCAACTGTCTTTTCAAAATGTTTGAAAAGCACCAGACGTGCCTCGATGTTCAGTTCCAAAATTTCACAGGATAACTTGAAGGCATTACCTATTTGCTGCGGATCCAGCGGATTATTGCGTTCATCAATTTCGATGTCGCTGAGCAAAAAATCGAGGCGTTTACTGAGGTGATACAGCTGGTTTTGGCAATCTTGCCTGGTGCGAGTGACCATGCTTGTGATAGCAACACTGGTTTCCATCTCTTCAGCCTGAACCAGATCCAAAGAATCGGCCGAGCCGGGTTTTTTTGCATCGATTGCGCCGGCATGCCGACTTTTGCGTAGTTCCAGAAACTGCTTTTCAAATTCACCACTAAAGCGCGCGATCACACTATCTTTCTTGAGGCGGATTTCACGCATTGCCTCAAAATAGATATTTTGCTGATTATTTGATTGCGCGGTCTGCGCAAGTTCAAAGAACACGTCATCGCAGCTCGAAAACATTCGATTGATGTGATTTGACAGACTACTTGCTGCCGAATCACGCACCTGTGCGACGATGCCCGGCAGGGCTCGTGACCTTGTGGACTGCATGTTGTCCGCTATGCTGCGACTTTCTGGCAAATCCATCAGACTGTTACCGTTGAAGCGTTCTCAAAGAGCTGAAAGTATGCCACAAAGCCGACTGTAAACGCAGGGCTGGTTAATTATTGTACAATTTTATGGCTGATGATGACCTAGTGACGTTGGCTTGAGTCGTCATCAATACCTGCGCGTACCTTAGCGCTGGCTCGGATCAAATCTACGCCTCGCGAGTTACCGCGAGCGATGCAAGCGTCTGCAGCTGCTGCCTAGCCTGCGAATCTGGCAACGGTGCAAGCGCGGTGAGCGCATCGTCGGTGTATCGTCTTGCCAGCTGGATAGTTGCTTCCAGGGCTCCACAGCTGCGTACACAGGCTGATATAGCGGCTAGATGCTCACTAGACTTTTCCTGGATCGCAGTGCGTATCATCAAGGCATCACTTCCCCGAGCTGTTTGCATCGCTTTAATCAGGGGTAAGGTAGGTTTGCCTTCCGCAAGGTCATCACCAACGTTCTTGCCCATTACTTCGGCATTGCCTGCGTAGTCCAGATAGTCGTCCATCAGCTGGAACGCCATGCCAATCGAATGTCCATAACTGGCAAGCGCTGGCGCATGCGGTGATTCACTATTCGCTAGCATAGCGCCGCAGCGAGCGGCGGCGGCAAACAGTCGGGCTGTCTTAAAGTGAATAACCTCGAGGTATTGAGCTTCGGTCGTGTCAGGGTCGCCAGCACGCGTTAGTTGCAGAACCTCGCCTTCTGCGATCAGGTTGGTCGTATCGGCCAATTCCGCCATCACACCGCTGTGGTTGATTTCTACCAGCATCTGAAACGCTCGCGAGTACAGGAAGTCGCCAACCAGGACGCTGGGCGCATTACCCCAAGTAGCATTGGCGGTTGGTCTTCCTCGGCGTAGCGCCGACACATCAATAACATCGTCGTGCAATAGAGTGGCGGTGTGCAGAAATTCGATCACTGCCGCAAGGTCATGAATCTGCTGAGGCTTTTCATCAGGGCTTATTGCTTGCGCCGCTATAATGGTCAAAAGGGGGCGAAGGCGTTTGCCGCCAGCCTCTATAAGATGCTCACCGATTTCCTCAACCAGAGCGACCTTGGAGCGCAGTCGTGTTGTGATCACATCGTTCAGGCACCGCAATTCGGGCTGTAAGTCCTGTAAAAATGCTTTCATGTGAGGAGTGTGCAACTTCATCAATAGATAGGTGGGGCATGCTATGAACAGCGGCGAATTTAGTCAAGATGGAAGCGGGTCAATTGAGTCTAACGCCTGATTTACTCGTTTTACGGCGTCTTCTGGCGTCCTGGATTCTGCTGCAAAGACAAGGCTTGCGAGTTCCTCCAATTTTCCGTACAATTCGCGCCCTTCCAGAAAGGTCATCATTCGGACAGATTATGTACGCGGTTATTGAATGCGGTGGTAAACAACACCGAGTGGCAGAGGGTGATACCCTCAAGCTTGAAAAACTAGACGTTGAGACAGGTCAAAGCGTTGATTTTCAAAGAATTTTAGCAGTTGGCGAGGGCGCTGACCTCAAAGTAGGCAGCCCCTATGTAGACGGCGGCAAAGTGACAGCTGAGGTGCTGGAACATGGGCGCCACGACAAGGTCAAAATCATTAAATTCAGACGCCGAAAGCACCACATGAAACGTGCCGGGCATCGCCAGTGGTACACACAGGTTAAAATCACAGGTATATCTGCCTGAACTGACTATGCTTGAGCACTCTCTAGAATTAATAGGGCTTGAGTAAAAGACATACGGAGTTAAGTAGACATGGCACACAAAAAAGCAGGCGGCAGTACTCGAAACGGTCGTGATTCAGAAGCCAAACGGCTTGGCGTAAAGCGCTACGGTGGTCAGGAAGTGAACGCCGGCACAATTATCGTTCGTCAGCGCGGTACTCGCTTTCACCCAGGGGAAAATGTAGGCTGTGGCAAAGATTACACCCTGTTCGCAACAGCGACTGGTAAAGTTGAGTTTGCTGTCAAAGGCCCTAACAACCGCAAGTTTGTTAACATTGTGCCTGGCTAAATGCGCGATGTATTTCGTGGAGAAACCCCGCCACGAGCGGGGTTTTTTGTGTTCTAAAGAACTTGGAGTAAGCCGTGAAGTTTGTTGATGAAGCGCGAATTACGGTTATCGCAGGTAAAGGCGGTAACGGCTGTCTGAGTTTCCGCCGCGAGAAATATATCCCTAAAGGTGGTCCTGATGGGGGTGATGGCGGCGACGGCGGTAGCGTGTATCTGCTTGCAGACGACGCCTTGAACACAATGGTTGATTATCGCTTTCAGCGGAGGTTCAAAGCTGAAACCGGGCAAACAGGTGCAGGTAAAAATTGCACGGGCAGGGGGGGCGACGATCTGGAATTGCCAGTGCCAGTTGGAACCACAGTAATAGATGCTGATACAGACCAGGTGCTGGGCGACCTTACCGAGCATGGTCAGCGTCTGCTGGTCGCGCAGGGCGGTTTTCATGGCTTGGGTAATACCCGCTTTAAATCCAGCACCAACAGAGCGCCGCGCCAAACCACACCAGGTTCAGAAGGTGAAACCCGTGATTTGGTATTAGAGCTTAAAGTGCTTGCTGATGTGGGCTTGCTTGGCCTGCCCAATGCCGGTAAGTCAAGTTTGATTCGTGCCGTATCAGCCGCCAAGCCGAAAGTAGCAGACTACCCTTTCACGACCCTTGTACCCAACCTGGGCGTGGTCCAGTTAGGCACTGACCGCAGCTTTGTCATGGCTGATATACCAGGGCTGATCAATGGTGCCGCTGACGGCGCAGGCTTGGGTGTTCGTTTCCTGAAGCACCTGGCTCGCACGCCGCTTTTATTACATATCATTGACTGCCTGCCGGTTGATGGCAGTGACCCGGTGGAATCAGCCTTGATGTTGGAGCAGGAGTTGCTGAGCTACAGCGGCGCATTCGAACATCGCCCAAGGTGGCTAGTAATGAATAAATGCGATCTGCTTACTGATGCTGATATCTCAGACCTTCAGCAGCGGTTTATGCAGCAAGCCGAGTTTGCTGACAGACCATTGTTTCAAATATCTGCGCTGCAGTCGCAAGGTACTGATGCGCTTGTTCTCAAGGTTATGGAACATGTGGAAGACTACAGAGTGTCCCTGGTGCACAACGAAGAATTTGCAGCACAGCAGGCCACACTATTTGACCTGATTCAGCAGCAAGGACGTGTGAGGATTGATGAGCTCGCTGAACAGCGCCGGGCTGCGCGCAAAGCGCGAGAGGCTGGGTTAGAAAACGATGACGATGAATTCGATGTTGACGTTGAGTATCGCGACTAATGAGCGAGGGTGCTGAAGCAAAACGCAGGCCGCGCTGGGTTATCAAGTTAGGCAGCTCACTGTTGACTGAAGACGGCCTGGGTTTGGCAAAAGATGCCATTGCCGATTGGGCTGCGCAGATGCAACAACTGCGCAATCAAGGTATAGACGTTGTGATCGTATCTTCTGGTTCTGTTGCCGAGGGTTGTGGCCGATTGGGCTGGCAGCAGCGCCCTAGGGATTTGTATAAGTTGCAGGCAGCAGCAGCGGTCGGCCAGATGGGCATGGTCCAAGCCTGGGAGTCACAGTTTCAAAGCAATGGCGCCCACACCGCTTTGGTGTTGTTGATAGAAGACGACGTTCGAAACCGGCAGCGTTATTTGAATGCGCGCAAAACACTGAATGCCCTATTGGCATATAACGTTGTACCCGTAGTCAATGAAAACGATACCGTTGCAAATGAAGAGCTGCGGTTTGGCGACAACGACAGCCTTGCCGCGCTCGTGGCCAATATTATTTATGCTGATCGACTGGTAATCATGACCGATCAATTAGGACTGTTTGACGCCGACCCACGCACTGACCCGCGAGCAAACCTGATTGCAGAGGGTAGCTCTTCAGATGATGCCTTGCTTGAAAAAGCGGGCGAGGGATCGGGTGTGCTTGGTCGCGGCGGTATGCGCACCAAAGTAATGGCGGCAAGACAGGCCGCCATTTCAGGCACAGACACATACATAGTGAGTGGCAGGGCCGACAATGTGCTGTTGCGCTTGCTTGCAGGCGAGGCAATCGGTACACATCTGGCCGCAGATCGAAAGCCGGCGCTGGCCAGAAAGCAGTGGATTGCCGGAAATGCGAATACACGAGGCAAACTCTGGCTGGATCAAGGTGCTGTGAAGGTGATCTCTGAGTCTGGTCGAAGCCTATTGCCAGTGGGTGTTACTCGCTGTGAAGGGCAGTTTTCCGTCGGCGATGTGGTGAGTTGCCTCAGCCCGGATGGCAAAGAAATAGCGCGCGGCCTGGTGGCTATGCCGGCGGATGAAGTTGTTAAGGTGCTAGGAAAAACGCGTGAGCAGATTGCCGATGCGAATGTTCAGCCAAGAGACGCTGAACTGATTCACAGAGACAATCTGGTACTACTGTAGTGCTGCCCTGAGAATAGGGACTTGAGCAGAGAGGGCTAACTAGGCTTGGCTCATTGCTTTGATGTGAGCCGTTAATCGACTCTTATGACGCGCGGCTTTGTTCTTGTGGATTACGCGCTTATCTGCCAGGCGATCAATAACTGGTTGTGCTTCCAGAAACTCAGCCTTGGCTTTTTCCTGGTCACCAGCCGCGATTGCAGCAAGTACTTTCTTGATGGCTGTGCGAATCGCTGAACGTTGCCCAATACGCAGTGCGCGGCGGTTAACGGTCTGGCGTGCTCTTTTACGTGCCTGGGGCGAATTAGCCAATGGGTCTATCCTCTGTCACATTGTGCGGCGCTATTCTCAAACCATAAGAGTAGCCCCACCCGAAAATGGACGCGGATTATTCCGATTTACGAGCAAATTGTCAAGTAGGTGAGGTATTCAATACCCGGATTGGCCCACTAAACCGCATTTATCGGCTTAGATTGAACCAGCGCCGCAAATAATAAAAGCTTACCGCAAGCACCGTGACACCGGCTATGGCAATCAGGCTCATTTCCAAATGGCTAAAAGGCAGATCAAGGGCCGCGCCAAGCGCATAGCCTGGCAAAATGTAGACCGGTGCCCAGGCGATTGCAGACACTATATTGATCGTGAAAAAACGAGCCCTTGGCATCGACAATGTACCTGCGATCAATGGCGTAAGAGGCCGAATAGGGCCGATAAATCGACCAGCCACAATACTTTTGGCGCCATGCGCGTGAATAAACTGCTCGCCGCGGTCCATCCATTGTGTGTTGTCGCGCAGAACCGGCCAGCTCCTGACATCATTCTTGTATTTCCAACCCAACAGAAAACTCAAACCATCGCCCAATACTGCACCCAGAAAGGCCATCGCCAATGTCATGGGCAGCGTCAGTAATCCGGTGCCTGCCAGAAATGCCGCGACGTACAGCAAGAACACGCCAGGTACTAAAATCCCAATGATCGCGAACGACTCAACGAAGGCAATTAACAAGACAGTTACCGCAATCCAGTCGGGATTTGCGAGAAGCCACGTATAAAACGGGCTATTAACAAGGTCATCTACGTGCAAATGTGGTCTCGGGTATAGGGAGTCTTTGAACGGCACTATATAATGCCGGCATGAACAATTTGAGCAATGCCAATAATATCACCCCTGAGCCTGCTAGTTCTGCCAGTAAAACAACAGCGCCAGGGCTTGAAGCTGACATGCAGCAGCTTGGGGAGCGCGCGCGTGTAGCAGCGGGTATATTGGCATGCGCCAGCACCGCACAGAAAAACGCTGCCTTGCGCGCAATGGCGGTTGCTATTGATACCCAAAGAGAGGCTCTTGGCAGTGCAAATCAGCAAGATTTAGCCGCGGCCAAAGAGCGAGGGTTGGAACCTGCATTAATTGACCGCCTGGCACTAACGCCTGCGCGCATTGACGGCATGATGGAAGGGCTGGAGCAAGTCGCCACCCTGGCAGATCCTGTAGGTGCGATTTCTGAGATGTGTTCGCAGCCTAGCGGGATCCAAGTGGGTCGAATGCGAGTGCCGCTGGGCGTAATTGGCATGATTTACGAATCAAGGCCAAATGTCACAGTTGAAGCGGCCAGTCTTTGCCTGAAATCAGGAAATGCGGCGGTATTACGTGGTGGGTCGGAAGCAAAACATTCTAACCAGGCGATAGCCGCCTGTGTAGCACAAGGTCTGCGTGATGCAGACTTGTCAGAACATTGTGTGCAGCTGCTGCCAACGGTTGATCGCGCGGCAGTCGGCATAATGCTGGCAATGAGCGATTCAATTGATGTGATAGTGCCTCGTGGTGGCAAGGGCCTGATTGAGCGTGTCAGTGCTGAGTCTACTATTCCGGTCATAAAACACCTGGATGGCGTATGTCACGTCTACATTGACGAATTCGCTGATGTTGAGAAGGCAGTAAGAATTGCCATCAATTCTAAAACTCAACGTTACGGCACCTGCAATACTATGGAAACGTTGCTGATCCATGAGCAAATAGTGGGCGAGGTATTAAGTAAAATAGCGTCACAGCTAGCTGATCATGGCGTTGAGGTTCGTGCCTGCCACCGTATAAAACAAATGTTGCCTGATGCAGTTGCCGCCACCGAGCAAGACTGGTTTGAGGAGTATTTGGCGCCTGTATTGGCTGTAAAAATGGTGGCTTCAAGTGATGAAGCGATAAGCCATATTAATCAGTATGGATCGCAGCATACCGACAGCATAGTGACTGAGAACCACAGCCTCGCGCAGCACTTTTTGCGTGCTGTAGATTCAAGCTCAGTAATGATTAATGCCTCTACCCGGTTTGCCGATGGCTTCGAGTATGGCCTTGGCGCAGAGATCGGCATTTCCACTGATAAATTGCACGCCCGCGGCCCGGTCGGTCTTGAAGGGCTAACGTCGCAAAAATACGTTGTGTTGGGCGACGGACATATCCGCCAGTGAGCAAGGCAAAAACCACAAACTATACGCAGACCAACAGTAAACAACAGTTAGAGCACAAAGCAGCTGGTGTTTTTGGAGGCTCTTTCGACCCAGTGCATTTTGGCCACCTGCGAGCAGCACTTGAGTTGGCGCTCACTTTTGGCTTGGAATCGGTTCGTTTGGTGCCCAATCATCAACCACCGCATCGAGACAGCGCTAATGTGAGTGCAGGGCATCGCATCGAAATGCTGAAGTTGGCCTTGCAGCAATGCGACCAGTTGCAGCTTGATACTCGAGAAATGGACAGAGACGGCCCCTCTTACACATTTGATACCTTGCGATCGATGCGTGAAGAGTTTGGTAACAACACACCGATCATATTTGGCATGGGCGCTGATGCTTTTGAAAAAATCGCCAGCTGGTACCGTGCTGACGAATTATTGGACGTGGCGAGTATTGCGGTGCTGAGCCGGCCTGGCAGTGATGTTAATGCGATTACGGGGCAAGAGTTACCATTTTCTGCCCATTGGGTTTCCGATGCTGATGCTTTGCTTGGAGCGCCATGCGGATTACTTTATAAACTGGAAATGACGCCGCTGGCGATTTCTTCAACCCGCATAAGAGAACAGATAGCCAGAGGTTGGGCGTCGGACTTTCTGTTACCCGAAACTGTATGCAGTTACATCGAACGTCATGAGCTCTACCGAGCCTGAGAGCATTGGCATGACTAGATTGAGTAAAGAAGTAAAACTATGACATCAAAAGAACTTTTGTCGCTGATTGAATCCGCCTTGGATGACATGAAAGCGCACGATGTAGTCGCGCTGGACGTCAGTTCACTGACCGATCTTACTGACTACATGGTAATCGCCAGTGGAACGTCTAATCGACACGTGAATGCGCTGGCTGAGAATGTAGAACTGGAAGCCAAGAAGGTAGGCCTTCGAGCAATTGGTGTTGAAGGCAAAGACGGTTCTGAGTGGGTGTTGGTAGATTTTGCCGATGTAGTGGTACACATCATGCAGCCTTCAATCCGAAGCTTCTACGACCTCGAAAGCCTCTGGTCTGACATGGGCGAAGTCTCTCAACCACAGGAATGAAGCTGCGCATACTTGCTGTTGGCACACGCATGCCTGCTTGGGTTGAAGCGGGCTGCGCAGAATACAGCAAGCGCCTGCCGCCTGCCCACACGCCCGAATTGCAAGAGCTGGCAGTGTCAAAGCGCAGCACCGGAAAATCTCTAGCTCAAGTGATTGCTGATGAAGACCAGCGAATGCTCGCGGCCATTAAGCCACGTGAAGTTGTGGTTGCGCTTGATCAACGTGGTAAAAGCTGGACGACTGAGCAATTAGCCAAAAACTGGAGTGACTGGCAGCAGCAGGGCGATGATGTGTGCTTACTAGTTGGTGGTCCGGATGGTTTAGGTCCTGATTGCCTGAAAAAAGCCAGTCAGAGATGGTCGCTGTCTGCGCTTACGCTCCCACACCCTCTCGTCAGGGTGTTGCTTTTTGAACAGTTTTATCGTGCCTGGAGTATTCAGCAGGGGCATCCTTATCATAAGTAGAGTTAATCAGAAATCAGGTAATTCAGACAGTTTGAGTGGATAAACTTTAGCTTGTTCGTGGCACTTAGGTGGTGAAGCGAGTATCGCCTAGCAGGACTGTGTGAGAGAGGGATCTCGAACACACCAACAGTAGGTCCTTTTAGGGAAGCCCCCATGGATGGGTTCACGGCGTGTCCTGCTAGGCGATACTCGCTTCATCGCCGGTCTTCACGATCAAGTTAGTTCCATTCAATCCATAACCCAAACCTGTAAATACTTGCCTGTCTTAATTGTTCCCTAGATAGCACAATATCGGGTGCAATTCATTGGCGACTAACCCGTGTCAGATTCTCTTACTCTCAGAGACAATTACAGTGAGCAGCGCTTATACGTTGGCAGATTGACGCTGGCCGTATTAGTGGTGCTCGCAAGCCTGATGCTGATTTCCTGGCGCTACTTCTCTCTGCAAGTCATAGAACATAACCGCTATACCACTGAGTCAGAGCGAAACAGAGTACACGTGCAGGCCATGGCGCCAAAACGTGGCCTGATCAAAGATCGTAATGGTGTGCTTCTCGCCGAGAATCGACCCAGCCGAACACTCGGTTTGGTCAAAGAGCGTATTCGCGACCTCGAAGGCGTGCTCGCAGCTTTGGCTGAGATCATAGACGTTGAAGACCGTGACTTGCAGCGCTTTAGAGATCAATTGCGATTTGCCAGACCCTTCGAAGCAGTGCCACTAAAGTTTAACCTCAGCGAAGAAGAAATCGCCATTTTGGCCGTCAATCAACATACGCTGGTAGGTGTCGAGATTACGGCTGAACTTGCCCGTTATTATCCCGAGGGCGAGCTGTATGCTCACGTAGTTGGCTATACAGGGCGAATCAACGAGAAAGAACAAGATCAAATTGACAAGGAGCGCTACGACGGCACACACCATATTGGAAAGGTGGGGCTTGAAAAACAGTATGAAGAAGTGTTGCTTGGCGACGTTGGATATCGCAACGTAGAGGTAAACGCGTTTGGGCGAATCATTCGAGAAATTGAAAGCAGCGACCCACAGCCCGGAACAGACCTGGAGCTCTATCTTGATAGCAATGTGCACAAAGTCGCCCATGATGCACTGGGGGCAAATAGAGGTGCGATTGTAGCCATTGAAGTCGAGAGCGGCGGCATTATTGCTATGGCAAGCACACCCAGCTTTGACGCCAACCAGTTCGTAACAGGGGTTAGCACGAAGCAGTATTCACAGTGGCGCGACTCGCCTGATTTGCCTCTTTACAACCGCGCAATTCAGGGCCAGTACCCCCCAGGTTCAACGCTTAAACCGGTGTTCGCATTGGCAGGCTTACACAATGATGTTGTTGACGCGAACTTTGTTGTTCGAGATCGTGGTTGGTTTCGCCTGCCCAACGACAGCAGGCAATATCGTGACTGGAAAAGAGAGGGCCATGGCACTTGGGTGGGTTTGCATCAGGCCATTGTAGAATCCTGTGATATTTACTTTTACGAACTTGCCTTCAATCTCGGCATTGATCGCTTGCATGATTTTTCGGCCCAATTTGGTCTGGG
Source organism: Pseudomonadales bacterium (assembly GCA_045105115.1). Classification (GTDB taxonomy): domain Bacteria; phylum Pseudomonadota; class Gammaproteobacteria; order Pseudomonadales; family JAUIET01; genus JAUIET01. Next base: position 77,379 of record JBGCDE010000054.1, read on the forward strand.
CAGCCGCACTGGTTTGGACATTCCCAGTGAACGAAAAGGCATACTTCCCTCAACCTCCTGGAAGCGAAACGTGCGCGGACAACCGTGGTTTCCTGGCGAAACCCTTAGCGCGGGTATCGGGCAAGGCTATATGTTAGCTACGCCATTGCAACTTGCTGTGGCAACCGCGAACCTAGCACGGCGTGGAGAGGCTATTACCCCGCGGCTGGTAAAAGATACGGCTAGCGAAGCCGCAAAGAAAAACGTACCGAATCGATTGGAAAACACTGAAAACGAATGGCAAATGGTCATAGACGCTATGGTCGATGTAGTGCACGGTAAACGTGGTACCGCGCGAAGTATTTCAAATGGTGTTGAGTACAAGATTGCTGGCAAGACCGGCACCGCTCAAGTCGTTGGTATTGCCCAAGGCGAGAAGTATGACGCTGAAGCGCTGGCAGAGCGCAACCGCGATCATAAACTGTTTATAGCGTTCGCGCCTGTTGAGCGACCGCTGATAGCGGTAGCCGCTGTTATTGAAAATGGTGGTAAAACTGGAAAAATAGTAGGCGCTCCTTTGGTTCGTAAAGTATTGGACGCTTATTTGTTGCCAAAACTGGTTCCAGAAAATGAAAGTGATACCGCCGATATTCAGAAATCAGTTGTGCCTGCCTCCGGATCGCGTGATGCAAGCACTGGGGAAACAGGATGAGCAGCGGTGATTTTGTTCGAAGTATGCAAGGCACGGCCAGCAGCTTTCAACCAGCAGCCAGTCACCTGCAAAGAATGCATATTGACCCCATTTTATTGCTGTCGCTGATGTCAGTATGTGGTTTTGGGCTGATGGTGTTGTGGAGTGCCAGCGGTCAGCATCAGGCAACCATGTTGCGCCAATGCAGCTTTATTCTGGCCGGTTTTATTGCCATGTTAACGGTAGCGCAATTTGACATGCGCTTGATTCGGCGTTGGTCTGTGCTTCTGTATCTGATGGGTATCGGTTTGTTAGTGGCGGTCATTTTTTATGGCAGCGGTGCTAAAGGGGCCACCCGATGGATAGACCTGCCAGGATTGCCAAGATTCCAGCCCTCAGAGATTATGAAGGTTGCACTACCGCTCACTGTTGCCGCCTATTTGTCGGGCCGCTCTATGCCCCCCAAGATATTTCAGGTGTTGGTCAGTGTGGTGCTGATTATTATTCCAACCTTGCTGATTGGTGCACAACCTGATTTGGGCACCTCATTGTTGGTCGCTGTGTCGGGCGTATTCGTGCTCTACTTTGCAGGCTTGAGCTGGTATTACGTCAGTGCCGTTTTCGTCGGCGCGGGTGTCAGCTCGCCATTAATCTGGAACTACGTACTGCACGATTATCAGAAGCAACGAATACTGACCCTGCTTGATCCCGAAGCCGACAAATTAGGCGCTGGTTGGAATATCATCCAATCCAAAACCGCGATTGGGTCCGGCGGATGGCAAGGTAAAGGTTGGTTGAATGGTACTCAGTCGCAACTGGACTTCTTACCCGAAAGCCATACCGACTTTATTATTGCTGTATTGGCCGAAGAGCTTGGTCTGTTCGGTGTACTGGTTTTGATAGGTTTATACCTGCTGGTGATCGGCAGAGGAGTCATTATTGGACTTCGCGCGCAAGATGCATTCAGCCGGCTTGTGGTTGGTAGTATTACCCTGACGTTTTTCGTGTACGCCTTTGTCAACATGGGTATGGTATCTGGCCTATTGCCGGTGGTAGGCGTGCCGTTACCTTTCGTGAGCCAAGGTGGCACATCTATAGTCACCTTGCTGGCGGGCTTTGGTTTGCTTATGGCCGTCAGTACAGAAGCGAAGCGCATAACCCGATAGTTTTATGATCGTGGCATTCTCAACATTACATCGCAAACGACACATCGCCACCGTGGCGTGTTCAATTGCGCTTTTTCTCGGCAGTTCTTATTCGCTGAGCAATGACTCTGGGCTCGATTTGGAGCGCGCTGACGTGCAGGCGTTCGTGAAGCGTGCCAGCCAGCATGAAGAGTTAAGCACTACAGCTATCAAGCGTGCGCTGTCCCAAGTCCAGATCAAGCAGCCTATTCTGAAAGCCATCAGCAGGCCTGTTGAGCGAACCCTGGATTGGAAGCGCTATTCCAAAATTTTTCTGCAGCCAGAGCGCATTGAAGCGGGTGCAGAATTTATGCGCGAACGCTCTACCACTATGATGGTTGCGGAAAGCCGTTATGGCGTACCCAGAGAGATAATCACGGCCATAATTGGTGTAGAGACCAAATACGGCAAAGTTATGGGTTCGCATCGAGTGCTGGATGCGCTCGCTACATTGGCATTCGAATATCCGAAACGGTCAAAATTTTTCACCAAAGAACTAGAGCACTTTTTATTGTTATGCGCTGAGCAGGGCATAGAGCCCTCAGCTCCGCTAGGTTCGTACGCCGGCGCCATGGGGTACGGGCAATTTATGCCAAGCAGCTACCGCGAGTACGCAGTTGATTTCGACGCCGATGGCAAAGTCGATATTTGGAATAACAAAACTGATGCGATCGGCAGCGTGGCAAATTATCTTGCCAGGCATGGCTGGCGCAAAGGTGGTGTGGTTGTGTTAGCTGCTGAGCGAAATAATAGACCTGTCACACTAGCCGCGCTGAACAAAAACCTAAAACCCAGTATTCGAGCCGGACAGTTGCCATCGTTCGGGTTTAAACGACCAGAACGCTTGAGCAATGAAGCCAAAGTAGCCTTGTTTCGCTTTAAGTCCGAGCAAGGCCCTGTTTATGAATTGGGTTTGCAGAATTTCTACGCGATCACTCGTTACAATCACAGTCGCTTGTACGCTCGAGCGGTATTTGAGTTAAGTCAAAGAATTCTGGCAGCAAGCCAGGAAGACACAGCAAGCCCATGATTCCCCGGTCGGTATTGGCATCAAAAAATCTGGTTCTGAAGCTGGGTTTGGGGATGGTCTTTATGATGCTTGTTCAAGCGTGTGCAGACGCACCAGTGCAGCGTGATGGTGCGCCAAGAACCAGTAAATCGGCGTTAATGCGGATACCGGATGCAACACCAAAAATCGAGAAAGTTACCAAAGCCGGCAACAAGAATCCTTATACTGTATTTGGTAAGACCTATTATCTGCTTAGTCAGGCGCGAGGTTACAAAGCGCGAGGTACGGCTTCCTGGTATGGCACCAAATTTCATGGTCGCCGTACTGCCAATGGTGAAGTGTACGATATGAACGCGATGACCGCTGCACACAAGACCTTGCCCATTCCTTGTTATGTACGTGTGCGCAATACAAAAAACAACAAAGCGATTGTGGTGCGGGTCAATGACCGTGGACCTTTCCATGGCAATCGCTTGATCGACTTGTCTTACGCAGCGGCGGTTAGACTTGGCTTTGCAGACCAAGGCACCGCATCGGTAGAGATTGAAGTATTAACGCCGGGCGTTAACGATTCCAAGCGCCGAGCAGCATCCATACCGGTTGCCGAGTCTCGGCCGGTAGCGCCAGTCACGCCCGCTTCAAACCCAATACCGTTAGCAGTTCCAGCTAAGCCTGTTGCGAATCCAGTGCTGGCGCCTAGTGAGAAGTTAGCCATAGGTGAAAGCAAGTGGTATCTTCAAGCGGGTGCTTTCAGTACGGAATCGGCGGCGGTACAGTTGCGAACTCGTCTGCAGTACATAACGAATCTGCCGGTCAATATTAAAAAAGAGCCTGCCACTGGCAGCAGTGACAGTGTTTTTCGCGTCCGTATCGGACCTAGTACAGAACAAACTGTTCTACAAAAATTGCAACATGAAATGCTCGCGGTGAAAATGGGGCAACCCTTTATTGTCAGCGACGCAAATTAACACGCTGGTGTTGCCAAAAACGCACCGCCTAATGAATAGCTTCCAAGGAAATACAGAAAACATCATGCGATTCAGTCAAGTATTCAGAGTACGCATTCTCCTCACACTTTGTGCGGTCGTGATTAGTATACCGACGTTCGCCGCGGTGATTCCAGAGCCACCGGAGATCAACTCCCGAAGTCATATCTTGTTAGACCTGAACAGTGGTCGGGTATTAACTGAATATCAGGCTGACGAGGCACTGCCGCCGGCCAGTCTGACCAAGCTAATGACTAGCTACGTGCTTTCTTATGAGCTTGCTCAGGGCAGTGTTAGCGATTCGGATTTGGTGGATGTTAGTGAGAATGCGTGGGCAAAGAAGTTTCCAGGGTCGTCGTTGATGTGGATTGAAGTGGGAACCAAGGTTCGCGTAGACGACTTGCACAGAGGCATTATTATTTCCTCTGGTAATGACTCAAGTGTTGCCATCGCGGAACATCTGGCAGGTAGTGAGGATGCGTTTGCGGAGGTCATGAATAAACATGGTGAAACACTTGGCTTGGCCAGTAGCCATTTTGTAAATGCTCACGGACTGCCTGACCCGAATCACTATATGACTGCGCGAGACTTGGCCATCCTGGCTGGTGCAATGATCACTAAGTTTCCAGAACAATATAAGATCTACAGCGAGAAAGAATACACCTACAACAACATAACCCAGCAGAACCGAAACAAATTGCTATGGCGAGATAGTTCAGTGGACGGTCTTAAAACCGGCCATACTCGTGAAGCCGGGTATTGTCTGGTGGCTTCAGCGAAGCGCGGCGACATGCGACTTGTTAGTGTTGTTATGGGCACCAAGAGCCTGGAGGCGCGCAGTCGCGAAACCCAAAAATTACTTGCCTATGGTTTCAGGTATTTCGAGTCACACAAGCTGTACTCCACCGGCGACCAGGTACTGGACGAAAAAGTATGGGAAGGCTTGGCAACTACGGTTTCTCTTGGTGTTGATGAAGACATCACACTCACTATTCCAAAGGGCAAGCATGCCGCGATGACGATTGATTCGGTTGTAGATGAAGTGTTGGTCGCACCGATAGAGGCAGGCAAGCGCTACGGTACTGTGACCGTTTCGCTAGAGGGTGAAACCCTGGCGAGCGTGCCTTTGGTTGCATTAGCGGCTGTTGACCAGGCCGGTTTTTTCGCAAGGCTGATAGATGCGGCCAAGCGACGCTTGCAAGATGTTTTGGGTGGGCAGAGTGAGCAATGAACTGACGGGTGGCGATGATGCACCTCGCATAGAATTTCCTTGCGCCTATCCGATCAAGATTATTGGCGCATCCGTTGAAGGGTTTACTGACCTTGTTGTTTCCATAGTGCGTCGTCATGACCCCGACTTTGATGCTGGTACGGTAGAGCACAATGATAGCCGCAATGGCGCGTACCGTTCGGTACGTCTAACCATCACAGCTACCGGTGAGTCACAACTACAAGACTTGTTTACAGACCTGAAGGCCAGTGGGCAAGTAAAGATGGTGTTGTGAACCAGACACTTCTCGTTCGCGAGCTAGGATTGGTGGAATACGACACCGCCTGGCAAGCCATGCAGAATTTCACAGATCTACGCGATCGAAAATTAGGCGGTGATGAAGCCTGGGCATTGCAGCACCCAGCGGTGTTCACTCTGGGACAGGCTGGCAAAGCCGAGCACGTGCTCACGCCCGGTGACATCCCGGTGGTCAAAACTGATCGGGGTGGGCAAGTCACTTACCACGGCCCCGGCCAGCTGGTGATTTATCTGATGTTAAATCTTGGTTTGCGCAAGATGGGTGTTCGCGACCTGGTCTCGAGCATTGAGCAGAGTATTATTCAGCTCTTGAGCGAATACGATATTACTGCAGAAGCTCGCCCAGCAGCACCCGGAGTTTATGTAGATGATGCAAAGATTGCCGCGCTCGGCTTGCGTATTCGAAGAGGGTGTTCGTTTCATGGTTTGAGCATTAATGTTGCGACCAATAAGGAACACTTTGCGCGAATCAATCCCTGCGGTTACGAGGGGCTTGCAGTGTGTAATCTATTGGACTTAGTGGGCTCTGAGCAGGATGCTGCCAGTTTGATCTCAGCGGTCACAGAAAGAATGTTCGTGATATTAGCGGCGAATCTTGGCTATGAAAAAGTGCTTGAAGGAGAAGCCTTGTTGCCGAGTACATGACTGCCTAGCGCGGGCTTTTTACTTGCTTAAACCGCTTGGGTTTGAATCACATTCACTGGTCGGCCGGATAATTCCACAACTAATTCGGCTAAGGCATCCCAAGGACTAGCCTTGCTAGCGCCTTTAATCCTGCGATCGGTTTCAGCACTGAGTCTGTGCAGCTGTTGAACACCGCTGGCTGAACAGCGTTGCAGATATCGCTGCAATGCGGCTTGGCGGTTTTTCGGCAGTCTTTGATTCTGGAAATAGCGCTGGGCTTCAGACGGTCCGCCATTACCAAGCGAGCTACTCACGTTTCTTATCTCGTAACTCAGCGCCCACAAGACAGAGCGCGCATCGACACCCTCTGATTGCAGTCCGTGCAGCATGTGCAGTGCTTTGTCGGCATGACCGTGCATACAACTTTCCACCAATTCAAACGCATTGTAACGAGCGCTGTTGCCAATACTACGAAGTAAATCATCGGCACTCAGTGATTTATCTGGCGCCAGTAGTGCCAGCTTTTCAATTTCCTGGGCGGCGGCCAACAAATTCCCTTCCGTTCTGTCAGCCAGAAGCTTGATGGCATCGGCATCCAGGCGCAAATTGTGACGGCGCAATCGCTCCGCTATCCATGACGGCAGTTCGCGCATGCCTATTGGCCACAAGCGGCACACCAGCGCTGACTTTTCCAAAGACTTAAACCATTTACTGCGTAGAGATGATGCTTCGAGCTTACCTGTGATGAGTAGCAATCGATTCTCTTCCGGTGCTAGCTCAATATACTCCAGTATCGCTTTGGCGCCAGCGTCACCTGGTTTGGCGGAAGGTAAATGAATTTCAATAAGCTTCTTGTCATCAAACAGAGATAAGCTTTGAGCTTGAGCGATCAGTGCCTGCCAATCACCAGCTCTGTCTACACTGAGCTTTTGGCGCTCACTGAAACCCTGTTCGCGCGCGGCAGCGCGCACTTGATCGGCGGCTTCTTGCAGAAGAAATTCGTCGGCAGAGCTAAGCAGCGTAACCGCAGGCACACCAGATTGCAGCGTTCGCGGTAATTGTCTGGGCTGAACAAGCATAAGTCCAGCTAGCGAGCGCTGACTTCGGAGCCGCTGCCTTGCAGTTGAGCTGCTTCGATGGCCTGGTAGCGACGCATAATCTGTGAGGCAAGCAATACCTGCATTTCTTCGCGAATCAATCGTTCTTCATCGCGCTTGCCGACTACATTATTAATATCATTTTGAAAATTTCGTTCAACAATCAATTCATGCGGGCCGACTAGCAATTCGCCTCGCCTACTGCGCAATTCGTAGCTCACAAATTGTCTGAGCTGAAATTCTGCCGCGGCTGCCAGACTGTCAACACTGATCGATCGCTTCTCACTGCGTTCACGACTTAGATGCAATGTATAAGGGGCTTCTTGATTGGTGTTAACCAATAGCACCCCTGAAGACACCATGCTACGCCTGACATTATTGAGTATCGAACTGCCTGGATTTTCGCTACTCAGGTGTACAGAACCCAATTCTTCAGGAACCTGAAATGCACCTCTCAACTGGAAACCGCAGGCGCTGAGGGCAAGAATTATCACCAGGCCAGCGAGCATTTTGAGTTGTGTGTTCATAGTCACTTTCTCTTTTGTTCAGACAGCAACAATATTGACCAGTTTTTTAGGCACATAAATGATCTTCTTCACTGATTTGCCTTCAGTAAATCGCATCACATTTGGCTCTGTTTGCGCGCTGCTCTTGATGTGCTCTTCTTCTGCATCAGCGGCCACCTCAATAGTAGCTCTGAGCTTGCCGTTAACCTGCACGGCAATATTGATCTCGGTTCGTTGCATTGCGGCTTCATCAGCGGTCGGCCATTGTGCGTCGATGACGGCTTCTTTATGGCCTAGCTGCTGCCATAGAGCATGACAAACGTGTGGCACTACGGGTGCCAGCAATAAGACCATGGATTCCACAGCCTCTCGCACTACCGCTTTACTTTGCGTCTCATTACAATCGACAAGCTTTGCTATATCGTTAGAAAGTTCCATGCAAGCTGCAATAGCCGTGTTAAATATTATTCGCTGTCCGTAGTCATCAGACACTTTGCGAATGGTTTCATGTGTTTTGCGCCGCAAAGACTTTTGTCTGGCGTCTAATTCATCAGCTTTAATCGGATCAACTGATTCGCCCGTAGTACGGTATGCCAGCTTCCAGAGCTTACGCAAAAAGCGGTGTGCACCTTCTACGCCTGAGTCAGACCACTCAAAACTTTGCTCAGGAGGAGCGGCAAACATCATGAACAGGCGAATGGTATCGGCACCGTATTGTTCTATCAGATCTTGCGGGTCAACTACGTTACCCTTGGATTTGGACATCTTTGTGCCGTCTTTCAACACCATGCCTTGCGTAAGCAAGCGTGTGAACGGCTCGTCTGACGTCACCAGGCCTTCATCACGCATTAGTTTGTGATAAAAGCGGGCGTACAGCAGGTGAAGAATCGCATGCTCAACGCCGCCTACGTACTGATCTACTGGCGTCCAATAGTCCGCACGTTTGTCGAGCATGGTTTCTGCGTCTGGGCAGGCAAAGCGCGCGTAATACCAAGAAGACTCAACGAAAGTGTCGAAAGTATCTGTTTCTCTTTCGGCCTCTCCACCGCAGCTCGGGCAGGTGGTTTGGTAGAACTCAGGCATTTTCTTCAGGGGCGAGCCGCTGGCGGCCACCTCAACATTGGTTGGCAAAAGTACTGGTAATTGGTCTTCAGGAACTGGCACCGAACCGCAGCTTTCGCAGTTGATCATCGGGATAGGTGTACCCCAATAGCGCTGACGAGAAACCCCCCAGTCGCGCAATCTATATTGTGTCTGGCGTTCCGCTTTGCCGTTCTCGCCCAGTTTGTCGGCAATCGCATCAAAGGCAACTTCTGAACTCAGCCCGTTGTAGCTGCCGGAATTAATCAATACACCTTTTGCGGGTACTGCGGACTCCTCAATGTTGCCTGCTTCACCTTCTGGCTGAATGACTGGCACGATTGGCAATTGATACTTGCGCGCAAATTCCCAGTCACGTTGGTCATGTGCGGGCACGGACATCACTGCACCTGAGCCATAGCTCATAAGTACGAAATTCGCTGCCCAAATTGGAAGCTCATCGCCGGTGATGGGATGAATTGCTTTAAACCCTGTGTCCTTGCCCAGCTTTTCCATTGTGGCCAGATCTGCCTCGGCAACACTCGTTTGCGACAAGGAATCCAGAAATGCAGCAAACTCAGAGTCGTTCTCGGCCGCTGCCTGAGCGATAGGGTGCTGAGCCGCAACCGCCATGTAGGTAGCTCCCATCAACGTATCTGGTCGGGTGGTGTAGACGCTTAAGCTTTGCCCGGCATTTGTATCAAACTCAATCTGTAAGCCTTCAGAACGGCCAATCCAGTTGGTTTGCATTGTGCGCACTTGCTGTGGCCAATGCTCCAGCGAATCCAAATCAGCGAGCAATTCATCAGCATAGGCTGTAATGCGAATAAACCACTGTGGGATCTTGCGACGTTCAACCAGTGCACCTGAGCGCCAGCCACGACCTTCTGCATCCACCTGTTCATTGGCTAACACGGTTTGGTCTACCGGGTCCCAGTTAACCTCGGCTTCTTTCTTGTAAACCAACCCTTTCTCGAATAGGCGGGTAAAGAACCATTGTTCCCAGCGATAATATTCCACATCGCAGGTGGCCAGTTCCCGGCTCCAGTCGTAGGCAAAGCCCAGCTGTTGGAGTTGGCCGCGCATATGGTCAATATTCTGATACGTCCAGTCAGCAGGTGGGACTTTGTTTTGTATGGCCGCATTTTCTGCCGGTAGCCCGAACGCGTCCCAGCCAATAGGGTTCAATACATTCTTGCCGAGCATTCGCTGATAACGACTGATGACGTCGATGATTGTGTAATTGCGCACATGCCCCATGTGAGCGCGACCACTTGGATAGGGGAACATTGCCAGGCAATAGTACTTTTCTTTGCTGTCGTCTTCACTGACTTCAAAGCTGGCATTACTCTGCCAATACAGTTGGGCATCTCGTTCGATGCTTTCAGGGTGGTACAACTCGTCCATGCCGGTAAAAAGCTCTCTGACGGTAAAAAAGGAAAGGATACAGCAGCCTGCAATCCAGTGACAGCTACTGCGGCTTAGATGACCGAAAAGCAGGTAGAAAGCCACAAAGTGCAAGGATCAGGAGGCTGAGAAACACGGTCGGTCGTTCGCCAAACCTGGCGTAAGGTGTCATGCCACTTCGAATGGGAATATCGCCGCTGAGTACTTGCTGCTTAAACTGTTCGGTGCGAGCGAGAATAGAGCCATCAGCTGCGATCAGTGCTGACACGCCATTATTGGTTCCCCTAACCATGCCTCGACCCCATTCAAGCGCACGCATTTGCGCCATTTGCAGATGCTGCAAGGGGCCAAAAGAATTTCCGAACCAGGTATCGTTACTGATGGTCAATAACAGATCGGGTGGTGGTGTGTTGGCTTGCGATACTGTATCCAGATAGACAGCCTCGTAGCAAATAAGGGCAGCAGCTTGTAGCTCACCAATTTGCAAGTACTGTTGCTGCGCAGGTCCTGCGCTGAAGCTGGACATGGGCAGATCAAAAAAATCGATTAAGCCACGTAATACACTTTCAAGCGGCATGAATTCACCGAATGGAACAAGGTTGCGCTTGAAATACAGCTGTCGATCTTCGCCAAGGCTTGCAATGCTGTTATACACCGCACCGGTTTCCGGGTCGCGATAAGGAATACCGGTGATGAAACGGGAGCCACTATTGCTGGCGCGGCGCTGCAATTGATCAAGAATTCCATCTGCATGTTGGTAGAGAACTGGAATAGCGGCTTCCGGCCAGAGCACCAGGTCTTTGCCCCATAATTGTTCAGACATCTCGCGCTGCAAGGCAATATGGCCTGCAATTTTTGATCGCTGCCACTTTTCGTTCTGGTCAATGTTGGCTTGTACGAGGCCAGCGCTAAGTTGTTTGTTGGTGGCTTGTGTCCAATGCAGTGGGTCTACAAGCAGTGCGACTACCCAAATAGCCAGCAACAAGCCGATTGGAATCGATTGCGGGAAGCTCAAATTCTTTCTGAGGTCACCTGTTCTGCTGCCTAATGCTAAACACCAAAGTACGGCCGCCGTCAGCGCCAGCGTAAAACTAATCCCTAATACCCCGCTGATGGGTGCCAGGCCTTGCAAAGGTCCTTGCACTTGTCCATAGCCAATAAAAAGCCAGGGAAAACCAGTCAGCAGCCAGGTGCGGGTCCACTCGCCCAATACCCAAATTGCCGGGAAGAGCAGAACATCACGCCGCGCATTATTTGAATTAAGCCAACGCATAAATGCGCAGGTGATGGCCGGCAGTAAACCGAGACCAGCGCACCAAAGAGCGGTTAGAAAAAGCGCCAGAGGCATAGATGCATTGCCAAATTGTTTGATGCTGACAAACACCCATGAAGCGCCGCTGCCAAACAAGCCGATGCCGAACAGCCAGCCTCGAAAAAACGCTGTTTTAGGACTTGCTTGATGCAAAACCCAGAGCAGCAATAGTAGCCCACCAATGGCGGTTGGCCATATATTTAGTGGTGCCAGGCTGGCTGTTAGCAGAATGCCGGCGATAAGCGCGGTTGCTGCCTTCATCACTCTGTCTTATCCGGCGATGGTCATACGTAACAGATGAATTTGTCGCGAGTCAGCGTTTATGACTCGAAAACGATAATCGTTAACACTGACTACTTCGTTGCGTTTGGGTAAGTAACCGAACTCTTGCATCAGTATTCCACCGATCGTGTCGAATTCGCTTTCGCTGAAGTCGGCTTTGAATTGGCGATTAAAATTCTCAATTGGCGTTAGCGCTTTGATGAGGTAGTCATTGTCAGTGATCTTGCGTATGTAGCCATCGGGTTGTATGTCGTGTTCGTCTTCTATCTCGCCGACAATCTCTTCAAGTACATCTTCAATCGTGACCAGGCCTTCAACGTCGCCGTATTCATCTAACACAATAGCCATGTGGTTTCGAGTTTCGCGAAACTCTCTAAGCAATACGTTTAAGCGTTTGCTCTCAGGTATGAAGGTTACCGGGCGCAGTAGTTCAGCTAGATTTAGGTCTTCCCCCGCGCCTTTCAATACATGGGGCAATAGATCTTTTGCGAGTAAAATGCCACGCACATCGTCTTTGTTCTCACCAATAACAGGGAAACGCGAATGCGCAGACTTAATAATTTTCTGCATCAACTCCGCGGCCGGCTCGTTCATAGAGACCTTGACCATTTGTGCGGCCGGAATAAGAATATCTCGAACTTGTTTGTCAGAAACTTGCAGAGCGCCTTCGATGATGCCCAAGGCTTCGCGATCAATCAAATCATTCTGTTGTGCCTCAGCGAGAAGCTCTAGCAGCTCGGCACGTGTTTTGGGAGTGGAGTTAAACAGATGACCGAGTTTGTCTAACCAGCTCTTGTCTTCGTCTTCGTGTTCGTCGTTCATGACACTCTTGTTTTTATCTCATTGTTGTTGCCATAAGGGGCAGCATATCCCATGGCGAGTAGTATTTGTGTTTCAAGACCTTCCATTAAAGTGGCTTCCGAGTCTTCCATATGGTCATAGCCGCAAAGGTGTAACACGCCGTGTACGAAAAGATGTGCCCAGTGTGCCTCAATCAGCTTGTTTTGGGCACGGCTTTCTGCGGCGACCACATCGGCACAAATTGCAACATCTCCTAGAAAATCTCTTAAGTCATCATTTCCATTGAGTACTTGCATCGGAATGTCGCTGTGGTCTGCTTCAAACGACAGTACGTTCGTGAGTCCTTGTTTGCCTCGAAACTGGCTATTGAGCTGCTCCATTTCCTCGCTCGAAACAATCCGAACACAAATGTTGCCAGTGTGATCAAGCTGCTGGCTGAGCGCTTTCGTCCATTGATCGAATTGAGCTTCTGTTGGCACGTTTGTACTGCCGCCGGCATCAATTATGCTGACCACCAGTCTGCTCATTTCTCTTTTTTCGCCCGCGTTGAACTTTTACCTGCGTTCGGTTGGGCTTCGTGTCGTTCATAGGCTTCAACGATCCGCTGAACCAATTGATGTCGCACTACATCTTTTGACTCGAAGGTAACCTGACCAATACCATCAATTTTTTTCAGTACTGAGATGGCGTGCTTTAGTCCTGAATAAGTATCTTTGGGTAGGTCGACCTGGGTTAAATCACCTGTGATGACTGCAGTAGACCCGAAGCCTATTCGAGTCAGAAACATCTTCATCTGGGCTTTGGTGGTATTTTGTGCCTCATCCAGAATGATAAAGCTATCATTCAGTGTTCGGCCACGCATGTAAGCGAGAGGTGCGACCTCAATAACGTTTCGCTCTATAAGCTTGCCCACGGTCTCAAAGCCGAGCATTTCATACAGAGCATCGTATAAAGGGCGCAGGTAGGGATCGATTTTTTGGCTCAAGTCACCTGGCAAAAATCCTAGCTTCTCGCCTGCTTCTACGGCAGGTCGAACCAGCAAAATACGGCTCACTTTGTCTTGCTCCAGGGCTGCTACTGCGCAAGCTACCGCTAACCAGGTTTTGCCTGTACCAGCAGGGCCGATGCCAAAATTAATATCTTTACTTTGAATAAGCTTAACATAACGTTTTTGATTAGCGCCACGCGGCTTGACAAGAACGCGACGCGTGCGAAGCAGGCTGCCGTCGTTAGCTTCATTCAGGTCTTCAGTTGGTTCCCAGCTGGCTTCCTGAAGATGCAGGTGCACTTGTTCTGGGCTTAGGTGTCCGCTTTCAGTAGCAGCGTACAATTCCTTCAATACATGCTGGGCAGACCGCACTTGAGCGACGTTGCCTTCTATTGAGAAGCTATTGCCTCGGTTTCGAATCTGAACGTTTAAGCGCTGTTCTATTTGTATCAGATTTTGATTGAACTGACCGCACAAATCGGCCAGCCGCTGCGCATTCTCTGGCTGTAATTCCAGACGGCGGTGAATCGATTCTTGCTGACTGCCACCGTCACTAAGCTCGGCTGATAAGTGCTCGGCACTTAAAGTAGCTTCAGGAGGAAAAGATGTGTTGTCAGAGAGGTTGGAAGTGTCGGGTTTCAATTAAGGTGTTAGGGGTGGAGCATCGAGCTGTTGAGTCTTGCTGATTGCGCTTCATTGTTAAAAACGCTGCCTGCTGTGATTGATACCACCCGGGGCCTGTTGACCCTATAGAACAAGTAACAAGAATATAAGAAAAATCGGGTTTTGGGTACTTTAATTTACGCTCTGATCAGAGCAGGGAGCCTCGCAAGGAATTTGGTAAAGCTTGCTCAATCTGCAGTACGGCAAAATCACCGATCAAGTCGTGATTATCGGCTTTAAAATTGACTACCCGGTTGTTTTCAGTTCGCCCCTGTAATTCTTGTGGGTCTTTTCTGGAAGGGCCCATCACCAGCACGGTCTGCTGGCTACCGACCATTTGCCGGCTTATTTGCTGCGCTTGCTGATTGATTCTGTCTTGCAGAATTTGAAGCCGCTTTTTCTTTTCCTGCATGGGTACCGGGTCATCCAGTTCGGCTGCGGGTGTGCCAGGCCTGGCGCTGTAAATGAAGCTAAAACTGTGATCAAACCCTACTTCATTTATGAGGTTCATGGTCTGCTCAAAATCACTATCAGTCTCGCCGGGGAAGCCGATAATAAAGTCTGAAGAAAGGCTGATGTTTGGTCTGTGTTGGCGCAGTTTGCTGATTTTGGCGAGGTACTCTTCTGTACTATGGCCGCGCTTCATGCGGCGCAACACGTCATCCGATCCGCTTTGGACCGGCAGGTGGAGGTGACTGACTAGTTCCGGTATTTCAGCGTAAGCATCAATCAATGCCTCACTGAATTCCACTGGGTGTGAAGTGGTGTAGCGAATTCTGTCAATGCCAGCAATAGCCGCCACAAAGCTTAATAGTTCAGCAAAATCAATGACTTCATTTAGGTGATTCAGTCCGCGGTAGGCATTCACGTTCTGGCCCAATAGATTGACTTCGCGTACACCACGCTCTGCCAAGCTCGCAACTTCTGCCAATACATCATCAAATGGACGGCTTATTTCCTCACCGCGGGTATAGGGCACAACGCAAAATGTGCAGTACTTGCTGCAACCTTCCATGATGGAGACGAACGCAGAAGGGCCATCAACGCTCGGTTCGGGCAAGCGATCAAATTTCTCGATTTCCGGGAAAGTAACATCAACCACCGGTATGCCGGGTTGACGCTTACTTATCATATCGGGCACGCGGTGCAGGGTTTGCGGGCCGAACACCAAGTCAACAAAGGGCGCTCGATCAGTAATGGCCTTACCTTCCTGGCTGGCTACACAACCACCCACACCGATGATTATGTTGGGCTGTTGTTCTTTGAGCAGACGCCAGCGCCCTAACTGATGAAACACTTTTTCCTGCGCTTTCTCGCGGATTGAGCAGGTGTTCAGCAGCAGCACATCGGCGTCGTTCTCGTTTTCTGTGGCAACCAGATCATGTTCCAGCCGCAATAAATCTCGAATACGACTGCTGTCGTATTCGTTCATCTGACAACCATGTGTCTTGATGTACAGTTTCTTTGCTGGATCAGGCATTAGAAGCGCTTCTGGGCTATCTTTTGGGGGGCGGCATTATAACTGCGCAACGGCATTTATGGTATATTGTCTGGCGTTATTCAGTGAGTTCAAATCATGGCCGATGAGGCAATCTACAAAGTAATTTTTCAAAACCAGAGCCAGGTTTATGAAGTATATGCCCGTGAAATCTATCAAAGCGACATGTACGGTTTCATCGAGGTTGAAGAGTTTGTATTCGGCGAGCGCAGCAACGTGTTGGTTGACCCTGGCGAAGAAAAGCTAAAGAACGAATTTAACGGTGTGGCCAGAAGCTATATTCCCATGCACGCGATCATCAGAATCGATGAAGTAGAGCGTGAGGGCGTTGGTAAAGTCACAGAAAGTAAAAGTGGTTTTGAAAAAGTAACGCATTTACCACTGCCTAACAGAGCACCGGTAGACTCTGGCGATTGAGCTCGGTGCTGCTCAAAACCTCAATCGGTACCATAAGTGTCGATTAGGTGCTGAATCAGACCTTCAGCGGTTTCTGACGCGTCTATGATCTGAAATCCTGCCCAATGCTGACCTGCGATGCTGCTTGGGCTGCACCACAAGCAGTCGGCGCCCACGTTTATCACCTTGTGACCATCCAAATCCTGCGGCAATGATATTGCGAATTGGTAGATGTTGCCGGCTTCGGGTTCCTCCTCCATCACTAACATCAAGCCCTCGATAGTGACATTAGCGATCTCGCCAACACGATCGCCATTTAATACGTCATAAACCGCTATATCAGTGCCGAGATAGACTCGTCTGTGCTTACGGTGGTTGCTGTAATCGGTAGCTGCTGTATTCATCCTGCTTTCGCCTCCATGGCAGTATTTTGGTACTGCCCATACGTACCCACACCCGGGTTTTTGTGGTGA
The DNA here is from genome assembly GCA_045105115.1 of Pseudomonadales bacterium. GTDB lineage: Bacteria > Pseudomonadota > Gammaproteobacteria > Pseudomonadales > JAUIET01 > JAUIET01. The sequence continues at coordinate 93,883 of JBGCDE010000054.1, forward strand.
TGCATTAGTTGCTGTAAGAAGTGTCGTACTTCCAGACCCTCGCCGCCACAAGCCAGTATTCCGTGGCGTAGCTGCGGCGCGAGCTCGGTAAACTCTGTTTCGGATTGACCTTCGCCACCTACTGAATAGATGATGATGCGGTCAATCAAATTAAGGCAATTTTCAGCCACTTCCGGGTCATCATTGCGGTTGGTGTAAAGGCTTGTGACGTATTGCACCCACGTGTCATACAAGAAATCGACCACTAGATCTGGAACAGGCTGCTGCGCCTGCTGAATCTTGGCTTCGGCGATTCTGCGGACACTCAGCCTTAAGCTATCCAGCTGGCGAAGCCCGGTTTGGCAGCGCTTCTTTTTGTCCAGGTGTGCGTGAATCAGTCGGTCGTGATGACGCAGTTCCGCGCTGAAGCGAAACGCTAACTCCGAGAAGACTCGGGGTCGTAACTCAGATTGAGCGCTCAGTTGCTCCACAACCGACTTGATTTGCAGCAACAAAGCAGGCCGTTGTAGAGGTGCGGCTTTGCTTTGATACAGATCAATGGCGCGAGTTAAGGTTTGTAGTAGTCTTTGGGCCGGGTGATCGGGATTATTCGCTAGTGTATCGTCTGACAAAGCCAACCTAACATAAGGTGTATACAGTCGGCTGAGTAAGCTCTTGATATGGCTGTTCATCGCTTCGTGGCTGAGTAACTCGTTAAATAGTTGCCCAACGGCCTCGATAGCCTGAATATTGTCGTCTTGCAGTGCTTCGTTTGCAGCAGGTGTGAATATCGCGTCGGCTGCGATTGGTGCAGATTCTTGATGCCTCGCAACGTTCGCGATACTGGCCGGTTGTTCTGCTACGCTGGCTTCCTCAAAACTGTCGTGCTGTTTATCGTGTTCTCTGGCTGCCTGTTGCTGCTGCTCTAGTAGGGTTGAGCGAGCATGGTCTTGATTTTGTTGACTGTCTCGCAGGTTAGGTAATATGCCCTGCTCGACCAGAAAGCCGTTCATCTGTTCATACAGCTCGTTAAGTTGTCTCAGGAAGCTGGCATCAAATAATCGAAAAGCCAAAATACGTGTTTGTAAGTTCCAGTGCAGACTGGTAATCGAGCGTTCAAAGGCATGAGCGAAACTTAAGGGCGTAAATGGATTACGCTCGGCGGTGACCTTCATCTGACTAATGACAGAAAGCCGGCTATTCAGCGCGCCAAGTAAGGCTTCGCTGCGCAATGCCGCTGCGTTGATCATATTGGGCAAAGCCAGTTCGCTTTCGATAACGCGTTCCAGTTCTTTGCTGATCTCTTCGCCACTGTCGCGTTGATTAAGGAAATCGGCAAACTCGGCGTAAGTGTTGTTAATCGAGGTTAGAAAGGCGCTTTCGAATTGCTCAAACCGAGCCTTGTTGCGCTTCTCCAGTACAAATTGTCTTAATGACTGCTGTTCAGGCTGCATGCTTGTTCCTGACCCTGTGTCATTTTCCTGATCGAACAAAGCCGAAAGCTGTTCATTCTTGCTCTCAAACTGTCGAAAGAAATCGATCAGATGCACACGACAGAAATCATCGCTGAAAGTTTGCAATTCTCGAAGCATAAAATTCTGTATGTTCTTCATTTTATTCTATAAAAATCAACAAGATATTGGTCTTCGTCTTCTACTGTGCGGTAAACCCCGCAGCAAGCCCCACTTACTCATCTGAGTATAGACAGAAAGCCAGTTTCCGCCGCTTAATTGCTCAATAAATAAACTATTATGATATTGCCCGGCTCGAACGGTAGAAATTGCTGGTGTAGCACTAAAGCAGAGCTTGATATCGCCATTTGTGCACCCATATCAAGGGAGCAGCATAAAGATGTATGGGCGAGAAAGATGTCAGAAAAAAATTCAATAGAATCATTGATTTACAGTGAAGCTGAAGAAGGTTCAGAGGTGTTTATCGATGAGGATGGGCGCGACGGATTCAGCTTGGCTAAGCCAGACGACGTATTGCCCGATAAGCTCTTCATTCTGCCTATTTCAGGCCGGCCGTTCTTTCCTGCGCAAATTCAACCGGTGTTGATCAATAAGAAGCGCTGGAAAGCCACACTCAAGCGTGTTGCAAAAACGCCCCATGCTGCACTTGGGCTTGTGTACGTTGGTGATCAGGACCCAGATGAAGTAAATACAGACGATTTACCGTTGATTGGCTGCGCAGTGAAAATACACTCTGCTATTGCTGATGATGACCAGCTGCAATTTGTAGCCCAAGGCCTTAAACGATTCCAGATCAAGCGCTGGTACAAGAACGAGCCGCCGTTGATAGCGCAGGTGACCTATCCCGTTGCAGACACCGATGATAGTGATGGCGTAAAAGCACATGCTATGGCAATTGTTAAAGCCATCAAAGATCTGTTGCCGCTGAACCCCTTGTACACCGAAGAGCTTAAGAACTATTTAAGTCGTTTCAGTCCGAACGATCCGTCGCCATTGACTGACTTTGCGGCCGCGATTACATCTGCAAAAGGAGATGCGCTTCAGGATGTGCTGGAAACCATTCCTTTGCAGGAGCGGATGGAAAAGGTGTTGGTTTTGTTACGCAATGAAATGGAAGTGGCTGAACTGCAAACATCGATTACGGCGCGTATCAATGAGCAAGTCAGTGACAACCAGCGAGAATTTTTTCTTCGCGAGCAATTAAAGATTATCCAAAAAGAACTGGGTCTATCAAAAGATGATCGCACCGCCGATGCCGACCAGTTTCGTGAACGCCTGGACGCCCTGAATCCGCCTACGCACGCCTTGAAAAAAATTGAGGAAGAACTGCACAAATTATCTGTGCTTGATTCGGGTTCTCCTGAGTATGGCGTGACCCGCAATTATCTTGACTGGGCAACTTCGGTACCTTGGGGTGTTTACTCAGACGACAGACTAGATCTGGCCCATGCTCAGCAAGTACTTGATGCGCATCATGATGGTTTGGATGATGTAAAAGACCGAATTAAAGAGTTTCTAGCAGTTGGCGTTTATAAAGGTGAGATAGCAGGCTCTATTTTATTGTTGGTTGGTCCACCTGGGGTTGGCAAAACGTCAATAGGGCGGTCGATTGCTGATGCACTCGACAGGAAATTCTACCGATTCAGTTTGGGCGGCATGCGCGATGAAGCTGAGATAAAAGGACACAGGCGAACCTATATTGGTGCAATGCCAGGAAAATTTGTCCAGGCATTGAAGCAGGTTGAGGTTTCCAACCCGGTAATTATGCTAGACGAAATAGACAAGATTGGAGCGTCTTACCAAGGTGACCCGGCGTCGGCTTTGCTTGAAGTGTTGGACCCTGAGCAAAATGCGCAGTTTCTTGACCACTACATAGACCTGCCAATCGACTTGTCGAAAGTTCTGTTTGTGTGCACCGCCAACCAGCTCGACTCTATTCCAGGTCCTTTGCTCGATCGCATGGAAACAATTCGGCTTGCCGGATACATCACTGAGGAAAAGCTCGCAATAGCAAAAAATCATTTGTGGCCTAAAGCCTTGAAACAAGCTGGTGTTAAAGCGCGACAACTGCGCATTAATCAAGGTGCGCTGCGCATGCTGATCGAAGGCTATGCGCGTGAGGCCGGTGTGCGCAATTTGGAAAAACAGCTAAAGCGAATCATACGCAAAGCGATCATGCAATTTCTGGAGGAACCTGACAAAGCAATCCGCATAGGCAAGGAACAGGTTGAAGAGTACTTGGGTCCACCAATTTTTCGACAAGAAAGGATGATGTCCGGCATCGGCGTAGTAACGGGTTTAGCATGGACCAGTATGGGTGGTGCGACTCTGCCTATGGAAGCAACCCGAATTCACACGGACAATCGCGGTTTCAAATTGACTGGAAAGCTAGGCGAGGTGATGCGCGAGTCTGCGGAAATTTCCTATAGCTATGTTATTTCCAATCTCGAGAAATACGACTGTGATCTTGAATTCTTCGACAAGTCCTATATTCATCTGCACGTGCCAGAAGGCGCGACACCAAAAGATGGTCCCAGTGCCGGCGTAACAATGACAACGGCATTGATATCATTGGCCAGGAACCAAAAAGTATCCAGACCATTGGCGATGACTGGAGAAATAACCTTAACCGGTCAAGTGCTTGCAGTAGGTGGAATACGTGAAAAAGTGATTGCCGCCAGGCGTAGCAAAATTAAGGAACTAATACTGCCTGAAGCGTGTCGTAGAGACTTCGACGAATTACCTGATTATTTGCGCAAGGGTCTAACAGTTCACTTTGCTGAGCATTACGATCAGGTTTTTGATATCGTCTTTAGCAGATAATAGCGACACTGACTTGCTTTGTAGGGCGCTTTAGGCCAAACTTAGCGCAGTTAAACGGCTAGTGTTTTTCGGTTTTTACAAACCTTAAAGCGTTGGCCGTTTTTGGTCTTCGGATGCTTTATGTATCACTTATAGGTGTTAAACACATTTTATTGATCATGACTCAACTTTTGAAACAAACCACATTTAACCTCGATGCTGCAGCAGCTGCGTCGGGTATTGGTGCTTACGGCCAGGCATGGCATGTGAGCATGCGTGGCGTGTCGTGTGTAAACGAGTTGGGTTGCGTGAAAAACACACTATTGGAGCCAGGGGGATAGTCTTCAACGACTAATGCTTTTAGAACAGCAGCCCCCGCGAACCACGTTCCCGGGGGCTTTTTCGTTTCTGGGCCGCAGTATTTAAGACGTAGGCAATGGATGCCTTGCGAGGAAAGTAGGTAAGAGAAGGTGAAATCATGGAACGCGCGTTAATACAGAACATTTTGAAAATCTATGGCATAGGGGTATGCCATGCGCTGCAATTGATTGTGCCAGTGTTCGTACCGTTGCTATTGGGCAAGGGCCTGAGCATGGCTGAAATTCTGCAAACTCAAGCGGCGTTTGCGTTAACCGTTGCAGTGTTCGAGGTTCCATCAGGTTATCTTGCGGACGTGTATGGCCGTAAGGTAAGTTTGTGCTTGTCTGCCCTGTTGATGCTGTTGAGCTATGCCTGCCTGTATTCGGCAGAAACCTTTGTTGATTTTATTGTTTTCGAAGTAGTGATGGGTATTGCCTTGAGCCTCAGCTCCGGGTCCGATATGGCGATGTTGTTCGACTCGCAACTGGCACTACAAAAGTTAAACAAGAAGTTCAACTTACCGGCTTCGGTTGGCAAATTGGTGGCTTTAACGTCTGTGGCTGAAGGTTTTGCGGCCTTAACGGCCAGTATCGTGTTTCTAAGTTTCGAGGTGGCACCTGCATTTGAGACCTTGCTGAGTTTGCAGTTGTTGTTAGGCATACCGCCGTTGCTGTTGTCGCTGACGCTGATAGAACCACCGCGATCTATAGGGTCTGGTGATCACAGCGATCACGCGCGAGCAATAGCCACTACCTTGGTGTATGGGGACCGTATCGTATTGTGGAGTGCAATTAGCACGATCAGTTTTGGTCTGGTTGCCTTGCTGGCGTTCTGGACCTTCCAGCGATACTGGGAGCTTCAGTCTGTGCCGCTGGAATACTTCGGTTTCTTGTGGGCCCTGCATTGCTTGATACGAGGTGTAAGCGCGCACTGGGCTTCAGCGCTGGAGCGAACGGCCGGTGGTGCCCAGCTTATGCTGGCAACCGCTGCTTTTACTGTGGTGGCATTTCTGGGCATGGCCGGACTCTCGGGTTGGGCGGGTGTTGCCTGTGCCTTGTTGTTCCCGATTTGTCGCGGCTTAAACTCGGTGCTGTTGTATGACGCGCTTAACAAGCGCGTGGACAGCGCGTTTAGAGCAACGATTAATTCGGTTCTGAACCTGGCAATCAGAGCGGCGTTTATCGTTGCCGGACCAATATTAGGGTTTGCGGTCGATCATTTCGGCATGCAGGCTTCGTTGCTTGGTTTGGCGGCCTTGAGTTTTCCAGTGCTTGGTGCGTCGGTGTTCGCGCTTTGTCGTGCCATTGCAAACAACACCAAGCAAGCTGAAGCGCTGGAGCACGCTGAAGCGTCGACTGTTCTGGAGCAATAGCAGCGACCTGTACAAACCCATGCGTGCACGTTACCGTGCACGCACTTTTTTCAGTTTGGAGACACAATGGAAATTTGGCAGCTACTGTTGTTGACCTTAACGGGAATAGCAGCGGGCTTCATGAACGTGATGGCTGGAGGCGGGTCCTTGTTGACCGTACCGGCTATGTTGTTTCTCGACATACCCGGTCCTGTGGCAAACGGGACCAACCGCATTGCGATTCTGGCGCAAAACATCACCGCCGTTATTACGTTTTTCAGAAAAGGCTTCTCAGACTTCAAGCTGAGCCTGAGTCTTGCCGCAGCGGCAGTGCCAGGCGCCATCATTGGTGCGCAAATGGGCACGGCATTGCAAGGCGTGTGGTTCGAGCGAGTTGTTGCAGCGGTAATGGTGGCGGTCATGATACTAATGGCGACAGATAAAAAACCAAAAGCACAATTCACTGAGAATCCAGAACCTTTAAGCAAAGCTCGTATGATAGCGGGCCATGCATGTATGTTTGGCGCAGGTATCTGGGGTGGATTTATTCAGTTAGGCGTCGGTTTTATTCTGATGCCTATCTTGCACCGCGTGATGCAGCTGGATCTCGTTACCGTCAACATGCATAAGGTCTTTATTGTGCTTGTTTATACGATTGCTGCACTGATGGTGTTTGCTACCCAGGTTGAAATTCTGTGGATCGTTGGTTTATGTCTGGCGGTTGGCAATTCAATTGGTGGGTGGCTTGGGGCGCATGTCACCATGGAGCATGGTGATGCGATTATTCGCCGCGTGTTCAACATTGTCTTGGCAGCGCTTATCATCAAGCTATTGTTCTTCTAAACACGGGTAGCGTCACAATGAACGAAGAATTAAAAACGGTTTTGTTTATAGCGCTTGCGATACTCATTGTCGGCGGCATCATGCGATCATCGTGGCGCATGCTCAAAAACAGCGAGCGTATGCTTGATGACGTTGACCGCGGCAAGTTAAAGCAACTTGATGATGACGGTTGGGATAAATAAAAAATATCGGAGGTGATTGGAACTTACTTAAGTACTATATGTGGCACTGAGGTTTTGGATTGAGTGTCGGTCAGCGAGACTGTGTGAGGGAGGGACCCCGAACACAAGCCCCCATGGATGGGTTTACGGCGTGTCTCGCTGGCCGACACTCAATTCAAAGCCGGTCTATGCGCTTAAGTAAGCACCCCGCATGTCAGATTCGAGCTAAATACCTGCTTCACGCTGTTCGTCCCTAAACTGTAAATCGGCCAGGCGTTTATACAGCGGCGAACTTTTTACCAGACTAGTATGCGTTCCTTGGGCAACTAACTGGCCTTGATCCATCACTGCAATTTTATTCGCATGCAAAACGGTCGCCAGTCGATGCGCAATAATCACAGTCGTTCGATCACGCATGATTTCTTCAAGTGCTTGTTGAATCTGATGTTCGCTCTCAGCATCCAGTGCGCTGGTCGCCTCATCTAACAAGAGTAAGCGCGGATTCTTGAGTAGGGCGCGGGCAATCGCGACTCGCTGGCGCTGACCACCGGATAATTGCACACCTCGCTCGCCAAGATAACTACTGTAACCCTCGGGTAGCTGCATTATGAATTCGTGAGCATGCGCGGCTTTGGCGGCGGCAACCACTTCAGCATCGCTTGCCTCGGGGTTGCCATAGCGAATATTGCTCGCCACGTTTGTGGAGAACAAAGCGGGCTGCTGCGCCACAACGGCAATTTGCTGGCGGTACTCGCGCGGATCAAACTCGCGAATATTGATGCCGCCAAACTCGATAGCGCCAGATTGCGGATCATAAAAGCGCTGCAGCAGTTCGAACACTGTTGATTTGCCGGCGCCAGAGGGCCCAACCAAGGCCAGGCTTTTGCCAGCTTCTATTTCCAGAGTGAAATCTTTGAGCGCAGCGGTTTCGGGTCTTGCCGGGTAAGCAAATATCACATTGGCCAGCTTCGCATTCGGCACTACGGTGGCGGCTTCTGCCAACGGTTTGTCGGGTGCAATAATTTCAGCAGGCACGTTCATAAGCTCAATCAAACGCTCGGTGGCGCCAGCGGCTCTCTGCAGTTCGCCATACACCTCCGACAAGGTGCCAACCGCCATGCCAACCATCAAGGCATAAAATACAAAAGCGCCCAATTCACCGGCACTCATTGTACCGTTCAATACATCATGGCCGCCCGCCCACAGCATACCTGCAAGACCTGCAAACATGATGATGATGGCAATCGCAATCATTACGGCGCGCTGAATAATGCGCTTTCTAGCGATACTAAATGCTTGCTCCACTTCCTTGCCAAACGCCTGCTTTTCCAGCGGCTCTTGCGCAAAGCTTTGTACGGTTTTGATATTTTGAATAGCTTCACCGGCATAGCTTCCCACGCCAGCAATACTGTCTTGACTCTTGCGTGACAGGTCACGTACTTTTCTACCTACCCAAAAAATAGGAATAATCACCAGCGGTACCGCCGCCATGACAATGAGAGTGAGTTTCAGATTGGTGATCAACAAAATGATGAGTGCGCCCACCAACATAACTGTATTGCGCAAAGCCAGCGACAGCGAGCTACCAATAATGGATTGCAATATGGTGGTGTCGGCGGTGAGTCGAGACATGATCTCACCGCTCAGATTGGTCTCGAAGTAACTGGGGTGAAGTCCAATAATATGGTCAAACACCGCCTGGCGAAGATCTGCAGACACACGTTCTCCTAACCACGATACCAGGTAAAACCGCAACGAGCTGCCCAGCGCCATTAAAGTAGCCAGTGTCATGATAATACCAATGGCGTAGTTCAAACGCTCACCACTGCTGGACACAAAGCCGCCATCTATCATCAAGCGAACCCCTTGGCCGATCGACAGTGTGATGGCTGCTGTGAATAGCAAAGCGGCTGCTGCAGCGATCACCGTACCAGAGTAGGGCTTAAGAAATTGCAGCAGGCTTCGGAAAATGGCCAGACTGGCTTTGCTTTTCGGACGATTGCTCGGATCCTGTATCGATTCTTGCTGCTTGTCGTCGGAAGCGTTTAGCTGAATTCCCTCTTGCTGCGGGGTATTGGACACGCCTGTTTTCCTGCATGGATTAATCCGCTATTTTCGCACACTTCTGCGGTGTACTGCTGACTTGAAAGAAACTGTTGTAGACTAAAGGCGCCGTCAAGCAGGAACAGAGCCATGTTAATTCGCTGCGTTGTGCTTATTGCAATGAGCATTAGCTTCCACTCGGAATTAGCTGCAGAGCAGCCCGTGCCCGCAAAGTACTCTGTGCCGCGCCATGTGAGCGCAGAGGCGCAAGCAATATTGAGCCGACCCGTATTAATGGAAGGGCGGCTTGTCAGGCCTTCGTCGTCAGAACAATGGCAACAACTCAAGCGTCAGCAGAGCCTGCGCGTGCAACCGCAAATTGAGCTTTTGAAATCTGCGCCAATAAACATCAAGCGAACTGAAATGGGTGGCGTCACTGTCAGAATTTTAACGCCCGAACAGATTCCTGCAGCTAAGCAAGATAAAGTACTTATTGGCTTGCATGGCGGCGCGTATGTTTTCTTTGGGGGTGAGGCGAGTGTGCTGGAGGCGGCCAATATCGCACTTGCGGGCCAATACAAAGTGATTGCAGTTGATTACCGAATGCCGCCGGAGCACCCTTTTCCGCACGCGGTAAATGATGCCGTCGCCGTTTACAAAGCGGTGCTGGAAACGACAGCGGCAGAGAACATAGCGGTATTTGGTACCAGTGCTGGCGGCAGCCTCACGGCATCCATGATTGTCAGTGCAAGAGACCAGGGCTTGCCCCTACCTGCCGCAGCTTATATGAATACCCCGTGGTCCGATCTTTCCAAAACCGGTGACAGCTACGTGACCAATGAGGCCGTTGACCCTGTGTTGCCGGTGTACGGTGGGGCGCTCGCTGCCGCGGCGGAAGTGTATGCTGATGTTGCTGGTTTGAAGCACCCGCTAGTGTCACCCGTATATGCTGACTACTCGCAAGGCTTCCCACCAAGTTTGCTGATTACTGGTACCCGTGATTTATTGCTCAGTAGCACGGTTCGGTTGCATCGTGTATTACGAGAGGCGGGCGTCAACGCCGACCTGCACGTGTTTGATGCTATGTGGCACGCCTTCACTGCCAATATTGATATGCCAGAAGCGCAGCGCGCGCAGCGCCTCGTCATTGACTTTCTGGATACCCAATTGCTAGCAAGCAGCGCTACGCGGCCGGCAAGTATCGCGAAGCTACCAAAAAAATGAGTGTTCAGTTTTCGGCTGCACTCGCGTGAGTTGAATAGGACAATGGTGCTCTCTAAAACGAGTGTTCGGGAGCCAGTCGATGTTAGCCATTAACCAGTCGGAATCAGTGATAATGAGCCTGCCCAGTGACGACACTATGTATAAGGCTTTGCTTGATCGCGATGCGCACTACGAAGGTGTATTCATTGTCGGTGTGACAACAACCGGCATTTACTGTCGACCAGTGTGCTCGGCGCGCAAGCCGTTGCGAAAAAATGTGCAGTTTTTCAGTAATCGTGAACAAGCAAGGAGCGCAGGGTTTCGTGCTTGTAAGGTTTGCAAACCGGATACCTTGGCAGGAAGTGAACCTGAATGGCTTCTCAAGCTGAAAGATCAGTTGGATAATAATGAACGAATTAGCGACGCTGATTTGAGTAACATGGGCATCGATCCAGCGCGAGTCAGGCGCTGGTTTAACAAGCACTACGGTACAACTTTTCAAGCATGGCAACGCGCGCGTCGACTCTCGGCCGCACATGATGCATTACAAGCGGATAACAGCGTGACAGAAACAGCATTCGCCAGTGGTTTTGAATCCTTAAGTGGCTTTGGCGAGGCTTTTCAACGAGTGGCGGGCTGCTCACCGAAAGCGGGAAAAAATGCGCGCCTGCTTAAGGTAAAACGATTGTTAAGCCCGCTAGGCCCAATGTTTGCGGCAGCGAGTGACGAAGGTTTATGCTTGCTTGAATTTGATGACCGCAAGGCCATGGCGCAGCAACTTAGCCGCTTGCAGCGCGTATTGGATGCCCAATTTGTAGCCGGTGAGCATCCGATATTTGATTTACTGGAACGGCAGCTAATCGGGTATTTTAAAGGCGAGCTGACGCAATTCAGCGTGCCTTTGCAGTTTGCCGGAACTGAATTCCAAAAAAATGCCTGGCAAGCGCTGGTTGATATTCCCTATGGTCAGACCCGAAGTTACGCTGATCAGGCGATCGCTATTGGTAAGCCTGCGGCGGTTCGCGCGGTAGCGCGCGCCAATGGACAAAACGCTTTAGCGATTATTGTGCCGTGCCACAGAGTGGTCGGCAAAGATGGCAAGTTAACGGGGTATGCGGGTGGTCTTTGGCGCAAGCAAAAATTACTGGCGCTGGAGCAATCAGACAAACAAGTGGATTTATTCAGTCATTGAGTCAGTTGCACACTCGCGCGCGGGCAGTTCAATTCTCAACTCAGTTTCATTCTCTTGTTTTCGCTCAAAACATCGGCCATCCAGCGTTCTTTCCAGGCGTCGCTTTATCGTGACGCCAGCTGAGCGGGCTGGCGCGGCTCTATTGTCTAAATAGTCGTTCGATTGGTAGCCGTAGTTGCGATTAAGAGCTGGGTGATAGTAATTGTCGTAGTAGTTGTAAGGGTTCCAATGCAAAGGCGGGGCATAAATATCCCCGCCGTTTTCCTTAACAACATCCTTACGTGCGTGATAGCTTCGATGGTAAGTAGAATTTCCGTAGCGAGGTTTGGTGAAATGCGCGTGACCGTAGTCAGTGGGTGGTCCTGAATGCGTATTGCCCTGGCCCAACTCATAGCCATCGGTTTTGTATCCCAGGCCGTCTGGCTGACCATCGGTTTGTGCGATAACAGCCGAATTTATCAAAATGCCCGCGAGGGCCCATGCAGAGTATTTGACTGGCATCGCTTTTTCCGAATGTGAGTGCTGCTACTCTCTTATTGTAAATCCTGGGCTGAAGAAGTCACAAGGGATATACCACTGCTATCTCAATGAGCGCCGAACGGTTATTATTCGTGTACCGTTGCGCTTGCGCATCAATATTGCGAAGTAAGTGTATGGATTCCATCCAAATTCTCGTTGCCTTCATTTTTTTGGTGATGATCGTGAACCTTGCATGGGCGCGTTGGCGACCTTCCTGGATTTTTGGGTTTTCCGCCTTGGCCTGCTATTCGGTAGGTGTTGTCAGCACAGATGAGCTGCTGAGTAAAATCGTCAATCCCGGTCTTGCCACATTGATTCTGCTGTTGCTGGTGTCGGTAGGACTGGAGAAAATTGATTGGCTAACGCGCATCAGTCGACGTCTAGTCAGTCCGAATTATCCTCTAACGCTTTTGAAAATAGGTGGCGTAACCGCCTTTTTATCTGCTTTTCTGAACAACACCGCGGTAGTTGCCGTGCTGGCAAACGGTATTGCTCGTAATGGCCAGCACGCTGCAAGCCGTTTGCTTATCCCTTTGTCATACGCAGCTATATTGGGTGGAACCACTACCTTGATTGGCACCTCAACTAATTTAGTCGTTAATAGCTTTTTACTGGACGCCGGTGAAACTGGGTTTGCTTTCTTCGATTTTCTGATAATTGGACTTATGGTCACTGTTGTTGGTCTGGCCGTATTGCTCCTGTCCGCAAGAATGTTGCCTGTACATGACGACAAAGCACCCCAGATAGACGAATATTTCCTCGAAGCCAGAATTAACGAAGGCTCTGAAATGATCGGCCGCAGTGTAGCCGAGAATAAGCTGCGAGAATTGGAGTCATTATTTTTAGTAGAAATTCTACGAGATGGAAAACTAATAACGCCTGTTCCTCCCTACGTGCTCATAGAAAGTGATGACGTTCTAATTTTTTCAGGTGATGTAAAGCAGCTTGGTCGACTGGAGGGCTTGGAAGGCGTTGAAACATTTGCAACGACTAGCGGTTTACTCAGTAGCAATCTTACCGAAGTGGTGGTTTTGCCAAACGCGCCGATAGTGGGCCGTACCATAAAACACGCGGGCTTTCGCGCAATGTTTGATGCAGCGGTGGTCGGCGCGCGCCGTGGTGGTGACCGGCTATCCGGTAAGCTTGGCAGTATCAGGCTTAAAGCAGGTGATAGTTTGTTGTTGGCAGTTGGACCAGACTTTGCAACGCGAAAAAATATTAGTAAGAATTTCGCCGTGCTCAACGGTGTGGAAATTGAACGTTCCTTGTCAGACAAACAAAGTGCAGCGCTGATGGGTTCATTTGCGGCTGTTATTGTTCTGGCCGCTTTGCAATTGGTACCTTTGTTTAAAGGTTTGGCACTACTGCTCGCAGCCATAATGGCGTTTGGCGTTGTGACGGGTGAAGAGTTGAAGCGGCGATTTCCCTATGCTCTATTGATGATTATTGCGTCTGCTCTGGTTATGGCCACAGCGCTTGATAACTCAGGCTTGGTTGATATGTTGGCCAATAGCCTGCATGCCAATTTGGCGCAATGGGGTCCAAGGGTTGCTTTGGTCGGAGTATTTCTAGCAACTTTGTTAATGACAGAGTTGATGACCAATAACGCCGCAGCGGCCTTGGCTTTCCCTATTGCCTATACGCTTGCCGGCAGCTTTGACGTCAGTTGGATGCCTTTTGTAATGGCGGTTGCGTATGGAGCCAGTGCCAGCTTCATGACGCCTTATGGCTATACGACAAACTTGATGATCCAAAACATGGGTGGCTATCATTTTGCGGACTATGCCCGCACCGGTTTACCCGTTGCAATCGCCTATACCATTACGGTGTTAATCGCTATTCCTATTGTCTTTCCGTTTTAAATACCGCTCAGTCTTCAACCCACTCCCAGCGCAGAGGTTCGCCAAAGTCATCGTAAATCATTTTACGTCTTGGTTTTGGCTTGTACTCTTTGGCCGACTTTGCACGCGCCGTCTTTGATCGGCGCCGCGCTTCAATCGATTGAATTACGTCGTTTAGGGGCAGCTTGTCTTCAGCGGGAACCTGCTGGCCGCCATTGGGCACAAAGCTATTGCCTCTGATCGGACCATCGGCATTATCACGACTGCTGGCACCCCGCGGTACTTCCTGCACCTCACCGCCGCGCGCCATATAATCACGCATTTGCTGCTGCAGTTCATTGCGCATTTCTGACTTACTGGGTGGTAGTTTCATACCAATATTTGAAAAAAACTCATAACAAACAAATATAGCACGTCGTTCGTCAGTTGGCTGAGTGCTCGTGAAAAATCGGACATCCATACGGTTTTAAGGTACATTCGCCTTTTGTACGTGAGGGCTCAGTTGTTGATCAAACGTCCTGTCTTTTTATTCAGCATGGACTCAGAGCAGTTCCACGCCGCGCCACTCACCACGGGTGGACTGCAGGCGTATTATCAGCGCTTTGGGAAACGATGTGATGACACCGAATTTCATTTACTGCATTTTCGAGATGCAGAGCACATCGAGGCTTGGAGGGAAGACGGCGTACAACAATTGCGTGTGCTTTGCCTGGATGCACTGGAAGCTAATCAGCAGCCCATATTAGGCTTCAGTTTTTACACCTGGAATGCGGCCGAATTTTTACAGCTAATCCTTGAGTTAAAGCGAGAACTGCCAGACGTGTTGTGTGTGGCGGGCGGCCCGCATGTGCAGGAAGCTGAAACGTATCTACTAAGCGACCCTATTGATCTGATTGTATTGGGTGAGGGAGAGCAGACTTTCACCGAACTGTTGGATAATCCAGAGGTCGAGCACTGGCCGGATATCGCAGGCCTGGCTTGGGCGCAAGGCGGACACGTAGTTTCCACTGCTGAGCGGCCAAGAGAAACTGAACTCGACCGTCTTCCTTCAGCGCTTGATGTAGTTACCTTAACAGATAGCGAAGGCCAGCCACTGTACGATTCGATTGCTTACGAGACCAGCCGTGGCTGCCCATTCAAATGCGCGTTTTGCGAATGGGGCACCGGCGCTATTGGCACCAAAATGCATCAGTTTTCGATGGGTCGCATAAGAGACGACTGGCAAAAAGTAGTTGCCGCTGGTATTGAAAACATCTGGTTAGCCGATTCTAATTTTGGAGCGCTGCGCGAAGATCTGGAAAAAACACAGCTGATCTGCGATTTAAAGAACGAGACCGGTTTGCCTCGCACATTTGCAACCAGCTGGTCAAAAAAGCACAGCCCTAAGGTGCAGCAAATTGTTCTGCTGTTAAACCAGAATGGTTTATTGCCGCATTATCAACTTGCTTTGCAAACCCTGACGCCTCTGGCACTGGAGCTGTCGAATCGCAAAAATATGGCGGCCAATAAATACGAGCCAATCGCCAGGGAGATGGCCGATGCCGGTGTGCCGATAGCGGCGGAGTTGATTTGGGGTTTGCCCGGCGACAACCTGGCCGATTTTGAGAACAATCTTGATCAATTGCTGGCAACCTTTCCAAACATCAACATATTTGGTTACACCCTGTTGCCGGGTACGGAGTTTTATCGACGACGCGACGAGTACCAGATTGAAGCCGTGCCCGTAGCCGGTTATGGCAAAGCCAAGGGCGAGTACGTCGTGGCCTGCCATACTTTTGGCCGAGACGAGGGGGTGGATGGCTACTTTCTGATTGCGGCACATATGATATTGATTCACGGCCATATGATGCCGCTAACAATACGTTTTTTGGCAATGCAAAAGCATTTGCCGGCAACGCCATTACTCAGGGTTTTGCTAAAACGACTATTGATGGAATTTGGCTTATCGTTTGAGGACAAACTTGGTGTTTATGAGGGCAGGGCAGCCATTTACCTGGCGCTAATGAATGAGCGCAAGCGCAGCTTCGATATCATACGCGCAGCACTCATTGATTGGTGTGCTCAGCATGAAGCCGACACTAATTTGATTGACGAGGCGCTAAAAGTGCTCACGCTGGATGAGGCTATTTGTCCGCGTACTGGTAGGCAATCCAGTGAAGTAATGGAGTTTGAGTTTGACGCGGCAGGTACTATTGCTTCGCTGGAAAAACTAAACATACCCGACGAGGAGTCTTTCAACGAACAGCCGCAAGCACTTTGCTTTGAGCATCCGGGTGGTGTTGGCGACGTTCTAAAAGACCCCGACGGTGGTAGTTGGATGCGTGGTCAATGGCGTTTGCAGCAAGGCTCAGCGCCCGCTGTAAACCTTATACCGCTACAACCACTCGCAAAGCATCCAGCCGCAACACCATCGCATCAATAACACTGTTAACGTTGGCTAATTCCTGATTCAAGGCTTGAATTTCAACATCGCGTACGTTCGGGTTTATTCGTTGCAGTGTCTCCAGGCGGCTTATTTCATCATTTAGTGCGTGTTCGGCCGCTTGATGCGCTTGCTCAAGCATGGCCTGTGATTGCTCTTCCGCCAGGCTTCGCGTTCGTTTGATCAAGCCTTCTAAAACAGTGTTACGCGCCTTAACCACTTTAACGGAGGTTTTGCGGTCCAGCACTTGCGCTGCTGAGCTGAGCAGTTCAAAGCTTACCGCGTGATGCAAAGCCTGACCTTGCTCGTTGACCAACACGCGAATAGTGCTTGGCGGAAGGTAACGACTGGTGTGCTGCGGGCTGTCGATCACAAACAGGGTTTCAAGCAGTAAGGTGCCCGGTTTAAGTCCGGCTGTTTTTACAGCAATAGCGCCACAGTTTCCTTTCTCTGCACCGAGTATCAAATCCAGGGCACCGATCACCATGCCATGATCCCAAGTTAGAAAATGCCAGTCTTCATTGGCCAATGCAGTCGCACGGTCGAAGGTAACCGTCATGCCTTCATCCAGCAGCAGTGGAAACGGCACATACATATTTTCTGCCGGTCGAATAATGGTGGCTCGTTCGCTGTGTGGCTCGCTGTGCACACCATAGCAATCGAAAACCTGCTCCATAAACTCTGCTAAATTAGAGGTGGAATCTTCCTCCAGTGCATTATCGGCAAGCGTTGAAGCCACGTGTGTTCGGCAGGAATTATATTCAAGCAGACGATCACGCCCGTTGTGCAATTGTTCGTTTAAAGCCTCGGTTAGCTGACGCGTGCGTTGAATGAAATCCGTATCGTTCGCACCGCGCTGCTCTATAGCTCGAAGTTCCTGGCCCATCTCAATAAACACTGTGTGCGCCGCCGGACAGGCCTGTTCTATGGCATTCATGCCCTCGTGATACCAGCGAAACAGCACTTCTTGCGCGCTGTTTTCGAAATAGGGAACGTGGATTTTGATGGTTTCGGTTTGGCCAATTCGATCCAGCCTGCCAATGCGCTGCTCTAATAGATCAGGATTGGATGGCAGGTCAAACAACAATAAATGGTGCGCAAATTGAAAGTTACGACCTTCGCTGCCAATTTCTGAGCAAATCAGTAATTGGCTGCCGTAATCCTCGTCAGCAAAAAATGCCGCGGCACGGTCACGTTCAACAATGCTCATGCCCTCGTGGAACACAGCGGCCTGGAAACCGGTATTAACCCGAAGCGCTTCAGAAAGATCAAGTGCCGTTTCTGAGCTTGCTGCGATCAGCAATAATTTCTGACCGCGGTGGTCTTTGATCATTTGCTCTAACCAGGCTATGCGCGGATCAATACTGACCCAGTCTGGACTAGGCGTACTATTGCGATACAGTCGTTCGGGGGTCAGGTTTGACTTGTCATAGGCGTCTGGCTTGGCCATGGAGTAAGCATGCAGCTCACGGCCGGGGAAGCCTGAAATGGCGGCTCTGGTATTTCGAAACAGCACACGACCCGTACCATGACGATCTAGCAAGTGGTCGATTAGATCGGTGCGCGCTTCTTCTTGCTCCGAATCACCGCTATTGTGCAAACCTTCAAGTAATCGCGCATCCTCATCAGCGTCCAATAGCGGTGTGATCGCACTGTTTAACTCGCTGGCGTCGGCGTTTTCGTTAAACAGTAGTTCGATAGCGTCGGCGATAGGCTCGTAGCTTTGTTCTTCGGCGCTGAAATCTGCGAAAGAACTGAAACGATCCGGGTCCAACAAACGTAATCTGGCAAAATGGCTTTCTTTACCCAGTTGCTCAGGCGTTGCGGTTAGTAGTAGCACACCGGCTGTTGTATTCGCCAGACGTTCAATAATAGTGTATTCGAGGCTAGGCGCTGTTTCGCTCCACTCAAGGTGATGGGCTTCGTCAACAATCAGTAAATCCCATTCGGCTGCGGCGGCCTGTTCGAACGCACTGGGATTGTCGCGCAGAAAATCCAGACTGCACAAAACCAGTTGTTCTTGCATAAAAGGGTTTGTGTCAGCAAGCTCCTCATTGAGTGTTTCCTCAATAGCGGGCTCTTCGCCAAATTCATCCAATACCTCGCCGGCTTCTGCGGCTAGCCGTTGTTGGTCGAAAATACTGAAATGCAGATTGAATTTCCGCAGCATTTCCACCAGCCATTGATGCAAAAGCGGGTCGGGTACCACGATAAGCGCCCTGTGGGCACGCTCAGTCAGTAGTTGGTGATGAAGAATCAAGCCCGCTTCTATGGTTTTGCCCAGACCTACTTCATCAGCGAGCAGCACGCGCGGCGCAAATCGTCTCGCTACTTCGTGAGCAATATACAACTGGTGTGGTATCAGGCTTGTTCGGGCACCAGTTAGACCGTGTAATTCGGAATGGGCGAGCCGTGCTTTTTCGAACCAGCTTTGGTAGCGCAATTCAAACCACTTGTTGTGGTCGATTTGGCCCGTAAACAAACGCTCTTGTGGCTTGTTGAGCTGGATAAAATTATCCAGCATTGTTTCTGGAACGTTTCTTCGTTCTCCGCTATCTGTGGTGCCCTGATAGATAAGCAATCCATCAGACTCAACAAGCGACTCAATCTCAAGCAAACTGCCATCGTCACAACGTATTTCGTCGCCGGCATTGAACCTTACTCGCGTAAGCGGTGCCGTTTGCTTGGCATAGACACGCGTTTCACCTGAGGCTAAAAATACGATCTGTACAGTGCGGTGCTCGACCGTTAAAACAGTACCCAGGCCAAGTTGCAATTCAGCGTCGTTAATCCAACGCTGACCGGGTACGAAATCAGGTAAAGCTTGCATACTGGTAAGAGGTCTAGGCTGAAAACGGCCCGCTATGTTAGTGCTTTTCGCCAGCATTTCAAGGACAATACGACACCGTATCAGCAAACAGCGCAATGAGTTTACTATGAGTGATCAACGCCAGATTTTTTCCGAGATTGTCAAGCAAAGACGCAGTGTTCGAGGTTTTAAAAAAGAGGCTGTTGAGCGATCTATTATCGAGAGTGTCTTTGAATGCGCACAGCATGCGCCCTCTAACTGCAACACCCAACCCTGGCAGGTTGTGGTGGCCAGTGGTGCCAAATGCGACGAGTTGCGCGAGAAGTTCACCAATGGCTTTCTTGAGGGCCAGTTCAGTATGGATTTCCCTTACGACGGGCAATACGAGGGAGTGTATAAGGAGCGCCAGTATGATGCGGCCAACCAACTGTATTCAGCGCAAGATATTTCCCGTGAAGACAAGCAAAGTAGAAACGAAGCCTTTATGCGCAATTTCGTTTTCTTCGATGCGCCCCATGTTGCATTTTTCTTCCTGCCGGAGCCTTTTGGTCTGCGCGAAGCCGCTGATTTGGGTATGTACGCCCAATCGGTGATGCTTAGCCTTGTGGCACATGGTCTGGCGGGCTGCCCGCAAACTGCACTGAGCATGAATGCGGAAATGCTGCGTGATGCGCTGGACGTACCCGAAACCAACAAAATACTTTTTGGTGTGTCATTTGGCTATGAAGATGAAGAGCACCCAGCCAATAAATGCCGCGTTGGGCGTGCTGATCTCGGCGACGTTGTGCGCATAGTGGAAAAATAGCGGAGCAACAGTAGAGTAACTTGCCGCTACTGCTTACACGCGCTGCACAAAATCGATAACAGCCGCTGAGAAAATATCGTTACGATCACCCGCTACCATATGGTGCGCATTTGCCACATCTACCTGCTCTGCGTGCGGTACTTGGCGCAGAAATTCCTGGGCCAGCTCTTCGGTCACCAAATTACTTCTGGCGCCACGAATCAGCAACATGGGGGCTGAAATGTTCTGCACTGCAGCTTCCAGGCGTTCAGGAAGCCCCAGATGCTCTACACCATGACGCTGTTGTGCAAACGCCGGGTCCCAATGCCAACGGTATCGACCGTCGTCATCCAGTCGCAAATTTTTTCTAAGCCCATCCACATTCTTGCGTTTAGGTCGCTGAGTAAATTCAGCGATCACATCGGCGGCTTCCTCCAGGCTGCCAAAACCTTCTTCAACGCGCTCCATCATGAAGCCAATAATGCCTTTGGCGCCTTCATCATTCATACGCGGCGTTATATCCACCAGAATCACGGCCCGAAATAACTCCTCAGTATTTTCGCCTTCTGCCAGCATCGCACTCATGCCACCAAGCGACGCACCAACTACAACTGGCTTGGCTGGCAGTTGGGCTACCAGTGCGTGTAAATCTTCCGCGAAGCGTGGTAAAGCGTAGTCCTTGTCGTTCACCCAGCTGGACTCACCATGCCCGCGGTGGTCATACGCAATGGCATACCAGCCTTCCTCTGCTAATGCTCGTGCGGTATTGCCCCAGGAAAATCGAGTTTGGCCGCCGCCGTGTGCGAACAGCACTATATTCTCTCCAGGTTCACCATAAGCGGTTGCGCTGAGCACAAGATCGTCAGTGATTGTGTAGTGAATGAGAGCTTCGCGAACGTTGGTCACACTGATGTTACCGCTTGATAAAAGGGGGCGAAGTGTAACCGAATCAAATCTGAAATTCTTGAGTGAGGCGATGCAAGGCATCGATGTGCTCTTCTAAAGCGTTCAAACCTTTTCGTGTGAGCGAATAGCGACTGACCGGTTTGCGGTCTGCAAATTCCTTTTTAACCCTAAGATAGCCAGCGTCTTCAAGCTTGCGTAATTGTGCGCCCAAATTACCGTCGCTTTCGTTTAGAAGGTGTTTAAAGTCACGAAAATTCAAACTTTGCTCTGCGCCCAGTAAAACGCAGATAACCAGGCGAGAACGATGTTCCAGCAACCTGTCAAAGCCGCTAAGATCCAGTTGAAAACCAGCATTCATCGCTGTTAAGTATCCGTTTTAACGTGATGCTTAGTTGCGAGACATTGAGACTAGACCTACTGCGAATACTGCGCCCGTAAGCAGGCCAGCTGCCGAGCCTTGCATCATCCAGTACAAATAACAGAAAGACAGTGCTAGACCCAATGCCAGCATCCCCTTACGTAAATACAAACCTGCCGTCATAAAACCCAAACTGCAAACCAATAGCAGAGCGCGAGCGGCTAACTCTGCCTGTACGCCCGAATACTGCAGATTCAGTACTGCCAAAGCTCCTGCAACCAAGAGTGCGGAGCAATGTAGCACCCATGGCTTAGCAATCGCCTGAGCTGACTCATCAGCACTGCGCAGCCAAACTGCAAATAAGATGATGCTCACTGTCACGCCACTGACTACCAGCAGCAGCCAGTATTTAGCAGCAATGGGTGGTTGTAGTTCCAGCAGGCCGAACATGAAAAAGCCACAAACTGCCCATAGCCACAGTAGCTGTTGGGCGACTTTGTTGGGAGCAGACTTTGTTCGATCGATAGTCGCTGCTACCCCGTGCTCATTATTCATGTGTTTTTCCTATTGTCGATTTGAGGTACGCAGCGGTGTGAGCAATCGACTGCGTCCAGAATCGGTAATGTACTTGAACTGTCATAAACAGAGTACTCTAAATTATAGAGTATATGGCAGTCAAGAAATACGAATAGATAAGCGCATCTAAATTAGTTATCGCTTGTTAATTTGGGAACACGTCCTGATCTTGAACCATTTGTACCGGAGGCTTACGGTAGTTGTTCGGAATGATACACAATATTGCGGTTCACCCTATTGTCAGTTCTCAATACACTAACCATACTGTAAATGAACCATTGCAACAGATCTCAGAAGTACGCCAACGCAAATGCTAAGACCCGCACTTGACCCCGAAAACATTCGTCTGCTGAATTGGAATATAGCCAAAGGCAAACATAAAGGTTGGCAGCACGATTTTAGTAACTTGTGTGAGACGGTTGATATCGCTTTATTGCAAGAGGCCAAACTTGAATACAACATGCCGTCTCTGTTCGGTGAAGAATGTTGCTGGTCTTTTGCGCCAGGCTTTACTCGCCCTGACCACAGCACAGGTGTCATGACGCTTTCGGCGGCACAAACCGAGAACAGCAGTTTACACAGTCATCGCGAACCCTGGACCCGCATTCCCAAAGCGGCCTTGATTTCAGAATATAAGTTACTCGATATTGAGCTTAACTTGATGGTCGCCAATGTGCACGCTATCAACTTCACCGCTGGCGTACGTAGTTTTAAACGGCAATTGTATTCCTTGCTCGACGAGTTGTTGCATCATCACGGGCCCATCATCTTTGCCGGTGATTTCAATACCTGGCGCAGAAAGCGCTTGTCGGTGGTAGACGATATTATTCAGATTCTGGGTTTGGAAGCAGTGCACTTCCCTTTCGATTGCCGCAAGCAGGCGTTTGGTATGGCGCTGGATCATGTATTCGTGCGCGGCCTTCGAGGTAAAACGTCCAGTGTTGAGGCCGTATACAGTTCAGACCACAACCCAATGATTGTTGACCTCACACTTATCCCGAAGCTTGCTCGGCAAACACCTGCTTCATTAACCTCGGCGATTACAGCCAATTTGTAGTGATAGAGCTTTCGGTCGAAGGAGGGCGGATCAAAGGTCGAAGACTCGACCCCGATTGAGAATATTGTTTGGATCCAAACACCGTTTCAGCTCTCGCATTGTGTTTATTTCGGCTTCACTTCGGGTCAGTGCCAAATACGGCTTCTTGTTCATACCTATTCCATGCTCAGCCGTGACAGTAGCGCCATAGGCTGCAGAAATTCGGTATACATCGGCGTATATTTTTTTCTTATCCGCATAGTCGCCTGTGCTAGCGCACAAGTGCAGGTTTCCGTCACCCAAATGGCCAAAAACGATCAAGGTGAGCTTGTCGTAGTTAGCGTTAAGCTCTTGCTCAACACGGCCAACAAATTCTTCCATGTGTTTAATGGGTACGCCAATGTCGAAATTGGCTAGTGGCGCTAACAGACCGAGTATATCTGCTATAGAGTCACGGATATTCCAGAAGTCTGCACTCTCGCGTTCCGACTGCGCGAGCACCACGTCTGAGATGAGACCCTGTTCCATAAAATTCGATAGTTGTTCCAAACAATGCTCGGCGGCATACTCGCTACCATCGCTTTCTATTTCGATAAGCACATAATAAGCGTGGGTTGACTGCAAAGGATCGCGTGTGTACTCAACGTTTTCCATTGCATAGCGATAGAAACTTGACCACATTACTTCGAAAGAACTAACGCTACCGAAACTGGCCTGAGACTGCTGTAAAAGTGTAACCACTGAATCAAAGGTTTCGCACCCGCATAAGGCGGTTTGCCGACCGCGTGTTTTAGGATGTAGGCGCAACACGCATTGGGTGATAATTCCAAGGCTGCCTTCAGTACCAATGAACAGATGCTTTAAGTCGTATCCTGCATTATTTTTCAGCATCTGGTTCATAGCGCTAAGCACAGTGCCGTCCGCTTTTACCGCCTCAAGACCAAGTACTTGTTCCCTGGCCATGCCGTACTTGATGACTTGATTGCCGCCTGCATTGGTGGCGACATTGCCGCCAATGCTGCAGTTTCCCCGCGCGCCCAGATCCAGTGTCAGCTTGAAGCCGGCTGCGTCAGCGGCTTCCTGAATTTCTTGCAAAGGTGTACCGGCTTTGACGGTGATGGTTTGACCTTTTTTATCCAGTTCAACAATACCGCGCATTTTGCTTAAGGAAATAGCAACTTCACCAGCGTGAGGAGTAGCCCCACCCGATAAGCCGGTTAGGCCGCCTTGAGTCACAACCGGCTGTTGTAGCGAATTACAAGTGTTCAGGATAATAGAAAGCTGTTCAGTGGTTTCTGGCCTGAGCACTATTTCCGGTGTTACTGGCGATTCCTTAGTCCAGTCAGACGCATAGCTTTGCAGGCTATCCGGGTCGCTGACAATGTCGAGTTCGGGCAGAATCGAGTTAAGGGTTTCTTTTAATGCTGAAGTCATTGCCCGTTCTTCATGAGGTCGGCTACGCAAAACGCGAGTTCGAGCACCTGATTGGCATTAAGCCGCGGGTCGCATTGCGTATGGTATCGCTCTGCCAGATCATCATCAGAAATTTGATACGCTCCACCGGTGCATTCGGTGACATGCTGGCCGGTCATCTCCAGGTGAATTCCGCCCGGATGTGCACCGTGCGATTGCAACACCTCAAAGAAAGATCGAATTTCCGAGAGTATTTTGTCAAATGAACGTGTTTTATAACCACTGGTGGCCTTATGCGTATTTCCATGCATGGGGTCACATGACCACACTACCTGCCGACCTTCTCGTTGAATGGCGTCAACCAACTTGGGCAGCTCAGCTTCTACCTGGTCTGCGCCCATTCGTGCAATTAGAGTTAAGCGGCCCGCGTCATTTTCAGGGTTCAAGGCATCACATAAGCCGAGTAAATCATCGGCCGACGCGGTGGGACCCAGTTTTACACCGATCGGATTGTGCAGCCCTTTAAAAAATTCAACATGAGCGCCATCGAGCTGGCGAGTGCGCTCGCCAATCCACAACATATGGGCCGAGCAGGCGTATTGCATGCCGGTCAGGCTATCTGTTCGAACCAGCGCTTGCTCGTAATTCAATAGCAGTGCTTCGTGAGAGGTATACAGCGTGGTTTCCCGCAGGGTTGGCATGGTGTCACCGGTAATGCCCAGTACTTCCATAAATTGCAACGCTTCCTGAATTCTGCGCGCCATCTGCTCATAACGCCCGCGCAAGGGGCTGCTTTCTACAAAACCCAGATTCCACTTATTAATCTCATGCAAGTCAGCAAGCCCGCCGCTGGCAAAGGCCCGCAAGAGATTTAGAGTAGCCGTTGATTGATGGTAGCCCTGCACCAGTCGTTGCGGGTC
>JBGCDE010000055.1:0-2868 GCA_045105115.1 Pseudomonadales bacterium
CGGGTTTATGTTCACCACGACACAAATGCGACCAGAAAGCAGGGGCAGTGTGCACATACAGAGTGCTAGCCCGTCGGATATGCCCCTCATTCAGCCGAATTTTTTCAGCTCAGAAGAAGATCGCCGTAGTACGGTAGACGCGCTTAAATTTGGTCGCGAGATACTAAAGCAGCCTGCGATCGCGCAGTTCATTGAAGCAGAGCTGGCGCCTGGTGCCGGTGTGCAAACAGACGAGCAATTGCTAGCCTATGCACAGTATGCCGGTGGCACCATGTATCACGGTTGTGGTACATGCCGCATGGGAGTGGATGAACAAGCCGTGGTTGACCCTAGGCTGCGCGTTCGCGGCATCGAGGGCTTGGTAGTGGCCGACGCGTCTGTTATGCCAGGTATGTGCTCTGGCAATACTAATGCGCCCACGATAATGATTGCTGAAAAAGCCGCCGACATGCTTGCTGGCTAGTGCAACGCCATACCACGATGCACATCCTGAAAAATATTTTCATTTAACTGCAACTTTTACCTTATTGAGCCGTAAGTAGGTTTAGTGAGCATTTGCTCACACCCACTTACAGTAATAATGAGGTTAAGCAATGATTATCAAAAAGGAGTGTCTATCCACCTTGCCGGCGGTGCTGCTAATGGCAGGCCTGCTCAGTACAGCATCAGTATCGCGAGCTGAAACCCTAATTGGCAGCGACTTAAACAGTGCCAGCAGTTCGGATTCAGCCATAGCCGAATTGTATTCTGGAAACCGTGGTAGCAACGGCGGTGGCGATCAAAGCTTGCAGCAGGGCGATTCGCTTACGGGTACAGCCGATAACGACGTGTTGATTGGCGGCTTGGGCGTTGATGTGTTGTTTGGCGGCGAAGGAGACGATGTGCTAATAGGAGGCACAGAAGACTTTAACCCACTGAATCGCGATCGTGCTTTTGGCGGACAGGGCGACGACAGTTTTGTTTGGGCTCCTGGCGACGGCAACGACTTTTTTGACGGCGGCGACGGGGTTGATGTGTTGTTTATGGCATTGATAGGGGAGTCGACGGATGCTGATGGCAATACAGCGGGTGCGCCATTTTTTGGAGTTAGTCCGCCAAACACAACTGGTGCCGCTAACTTCGATGGCATTCACCTGGTTGACGGAGAGCCAATTCTTAACATAGCGGGCGGCCCAGGGTTTTGTGAAATAGCCGAACGCGATACGGATAATGACACCGCCTTAACTGAACTGAATCTTGATCATCTGGTTCGGTTTGTATTGCGCGGGCCTCGTGCCAATTTCGACAACGCGGTAGCAGCGGATCCCGACGTAGATGCCAATACACTGGACACTGGGCTTCGAGTAGCGGTTCATTTGAAGAGCGTTGAGTTTTTAGTCTGTGGAAGCCAAGCAGGTGGAGAGGTGAAGGTGTTCGACCTGCAACAAGTTCCTGCCCAGGAAGTTGATGTGTCGCAACTGCCACCACGCGCTCAGCAATTGGCGAGTCCTTAGGTCTTGGCGTTCTTCGCTTCTATTCAAATTTAAAATATTCACTACGAAAAATCTTTTTAGATTTTCAGGAGTTATTCCAATGAAAACATTTACTAATATTAAAACCGATCTTAACGGCAACCCAGCTGAGCCGATAACGCATTCTTTGTCTAAACTTGGCGGCGCAACCCTGCTTAGCCTATTCGTATTTGTGGGCGGCTGCAGCAATGGCTCGGACGATATTTTCACCGAGCCAGTGGCGGAAACGCCCGCACCGGCTCCAGCGCCTGCACCGGAACCAGAGCCCAAATCGTTTAACGCGATTGTTGGCAACGACCTCAATAGTCAGTCTAATTCCCTTTTGTCGCTGAATGCAGGTGGCCCGGGTGGCTCCCCTAATCAAAGCCTGCGTGCCGGTGATGTGCTGGTGGGTGGTGAAGAGGACGACGTTATTATTGGCGGCCTTGGCATCGACATATTAGTTGGCAATGCTGGAGACGATATATTGATTGGCGGTACCGAAGACTTCAACTCAAACGTTGATGGCGATGGCCGTGGCTCGGACAATCGTGACCGCGCTTATGGGCAGGCGGGCGATGATGTCTTTATTTGGGCACCGGGTGACGGCAGCGATTTCTTTGACGGCGGAGAAGGTACAGATGTGCTTATTTTCGGAGTGCTTGGTGAAGCGCAAGACGCGGCTGGCAATACGGACGGCGCGCCTTTCTTTGCAGTAAACCCTCCAGGTACAGACGGCAGTCAGGACCATGATGGCATTGCGCTCGACGAGAACTCACAGCCTACTGTACGGGCGTCAAATTCGCCGGGCTTTTGTACCCTGCTGGACGCAGCTGCAAATGGTGATGCGTTAAGCCAGCTTGGCCTGGACATGGTGGTGCGCTTTTCATTAAGGGGAATTGCCGATGCCTTCGATGCGGGGGATCGCACTGACGATGATGGTTTGCGTGTTGCGGTTAGCATTAGGGATACTGAGTTTGTAGTGTGCACTCGCAGGGCTTTTGATGCTGATGCGGGTTTGGAGAACGTGGAAGTGTTTGATGTCAGTGGTGATCAGCCGGTCGAGGCCGACATAGAAGCTCTGCCTGAATACGTGCGTGGGCTTATTATCTGAGCACTTAACAACTGCAATATGTGTACTAGCCTCCCTCTCCCAATAGGGAGGCTTTTTATATTTTATAGCTGTACATAAGAAACAGTTTTCTAACATTTCCCGGTCGTATTGACTGATCACTCTCTGCTGTAAAGTCCGCAAATCGTATCTTGAATTCGTGATTCCTGTCAGGCTCGAAAATCAAATCCAAATTAAGTTCTGAACCAACTCGTAGCCCGCCACTGTCGAACCGGTGATAACGTAGATCTATCACCCAGGGACGCT